>CAYMRW010000025.1:0-15591 GCA_964392825.1 uncultured Rhodobacterales bacterium | reverse complement strand
GCGAGGCGCCGTCCATGTCCGCCGCCTCGTACATGTCGGTGTCGATCGACTGCATCCGCGCCAGGATGAACAGAAACGACAGCGGAAAGTAGCGCCAGATCTCGAAGACCGTCACCATGATGAGCGCCAGCGGGCGTTGGCCGAAGAAATTGATCGCCTCCTGCGTCACGCCCATCTGGAGCAACAGCGCATTGGCCGAGCCGGAGAACGGGTCGAAGAGGATGACCCAGGTGAAGGCGACGGCGATCACCGGCGCCACGTAGGGGAAGAGAAAGAGGCCCCGCAGCACGCCCTGCCCGCGGAAGCTGCGGTCGAGGAGGAGCGCCGCGAAGAGTCCGACGACGAGCGCGCCGATCGTGCCGAAGACGGTGTAGAAGAGGGTGACGCCGAGAACGCCCCAGAACTCGTCGCCGTCGAAGACGCGGGCGAAGTTCTCCCACGTGAACTCCGCGCTCGTCAGGATGTTCGCCGCATCGCCGGTGATGCCCGCGGGCACCGCGTCGAGCTCGACGCCCGAGGCGAGGAAATCCTCGGTCACCAAGACGGGGATCTCGATCTCGTCGCGCTGACCCCCCTCCCAGTCGCCGAGCTCGCAGCGGAGCGCCAGGCCGTCGAGGGTGCAGCGCTCGTCAATCTCGCCGATCTCGAGGCCGGCGGGCAGCTCGTCGGTCAGCACTATATCGGCGATGGGCTGGTCGCGACTCGAGTTGCGCAGGCGGTACTGGATGGTCGCGGCATCGCCGGGCGCCTCCGGCCTGCCCCGCAGCGACTCGTTCACCACCGGCGCCGGCGGGCGCAGGTCGGCGAGCCCCACGGGCTTCACGCTGATCCAGAAGACGGCGAGGAGCGGCAGGACGACCACGGTCGCGACCGCGATGATCGTGGGCAGCAGCAGCCCCCAGGCGAGGCGTGCCTCCCGCCGGGCCAGCGCCCCCCGTCCCCTCGGCGGCTCAGGCGCGCCGAGGGCCCGGAACTCCACCTCCGGCAGGGAGGCGTGACGGTCTGCTGAGGCCTCAGTCACGGCCGGCCCTCCCCCGCTTGTGCCCCGCCTTCGCGCGACCGCGGCGAGCGGGGCGGAGGCATCGCGACGGATGACTGCGGGGTTGGGGACATGGGCGTCACTGGACCGCGGCCAGCTCCTCGTTCATGCGCGCCACCGCCTCCTCGGCGGAGATGCGGTCGTCGATGTACTGACGCACGACGCGGTTGATGATCTGGCTGTTGATGAGTCTGGAGGCGACTGCGAGCTGCCCCTCCTCCACACCCCAGCGCTGGGCCACGTCGAGGCCGCCGACGATCTCGTCGATCGTCTCCTGCGGGAAGAACTCGCTCATCGGCGCCTTGCGGTCGACGCCCATCGGCAGGTCGGCCCAGGCCTCGATGTATTCCTCGGGGCTCTCCTCGGTGCCGAGCCGGACCGGGAACTTGCCCTCGGGCGCGATCGACAGCGTGTCGGTATAGCCCTCGTCCATGGCGTAGAGGATGAAGTCCTGCGCAGCGGTGATGTCGGCGTCGACGGAGATGCCGAAGTAGCGGATGTCGGCCCAGGCCGCACCCTCGGGGTTCGACGGGCCGGCGAAGTTCGTGACGATGCCCGTCGCCTCGGCCAGCGCCGGCGACGTCGGATCGTCGGTCAGCGTCGGCGGGTTCGAGTCGCGCAGGCCCGCGAGCTCGTCGAGGATGAACGGCGACCAGACGATCATCGCCGCGTCGCCGGCGAAGTAGATGGTCCGCGACTGGTCCCAGTAGAGCTCGCCCGGGGGCGACGCTTCGGCGAGGGTCTTATAGAACTCGAGCACCTCGATCGTCGGCTCCTCCTCGAAGCCGGCGAACCCCTCCTCGCCGACCGGCGAGACGCCGTTCGCGAGGAAGATGTGTTCGAGTACTTGGCTCATGTAGTTCTCGTCGACCTTGGTCGCGGCCACCGCGCCGAAGAGGTCGGGCGGATTGTGCAGCGCCTCGATCGCCGCGGTCGCGGCGGCGTAGGTCGTCGGCGGCTCGAGCCCCGCCTCCTCGAACAGGTCGCGGCGGTAGAGGATCATCTGCGTCCAGCCGTCGACCGGGACGCTGGCCCAGCCGTCCTCGGTCTCGGCGAGCGCCAGTGCACCCTGCGAGAACGTGTCGGGCCCGAGCTGCTCGATCACCTCGGTGGCGGCGGGCGCGTCGAGGATCCCGGCCTCCACCCACGGCAGGGCGTACTGCAGCGTGTGATAGATGACGTCGGGCAGGTCGCCCGCGGCGAAGGCAGCCGTCGCGCGCGTCCCGAGATCCGACTCGGTCACCGGGATCACCTCGACGGCAATCCCCGTCTCCTCCTCGAAGGCCGCAGCCATGTCCTGCTGGACGGCGAGGCGCTCGGGCTGCTCCTCCGTCGTCCAGAAGCGCAGATCCTGCGCCACGGCGGGCAGGGCCATCAGGCCCACGAACCCGGCGACAACGGAAGCCGTCCTGATCAGCGTCATCGGTATCCTCCCCCTTGATCGGCGGTCTCTCGTCGCGGAACCGCCTTGGTTGCGCCAAGCTTGCCGCAGCCGCCGGCCGCTTGGCAAGCCGGGGCGCCGACCTTCCGCCGCCCGCGGCGGACCGCTACGCTCGGGCGCGCCCCCAGAGATTGCCGATCGCCGATGACCACAGACACCGCAGCCGCGACGCCGATGATGGCGCAATACCTCGCCATCAAGGCCGGGCACCGCGACGCCCTTCTCTTCTATCGTATGGGCGACTTCTACGAGCTGTTCTTCGACGACGCGGTGGCGGCGGCGGCGGCGCTCGACATCGCCCTGACGCAGAGGGGGACGCACGACGGCCGGCCGATCCCCATGTGCGGCGTCCCCGTCCACAGCGCCGAAGGCTACCTCCTGCAGCTCATCCGCAAGGGATTCCGCGTCGCCGTGGGCGAGCAGATGGAGGATCCGGCCGAAGCCAGGAAGCGGGGCTCGAAGGCGGTCGTGCGCCGCGAGGTGGTACGGGTCGTCACGCCCGGAACCCTGACCGAGGAGGGGCTGCTCGAGGCACGGCGGCACAACTATCTCGCGGCCTGGGCCGACGTCCGCGGCGACGGAGCGCTTGCCTGGGCCGACGTCTCGACGGGAGAGGTCCGGGTGGTGGCCTGCGCGCCGGTGCGCCTCGCCCCGGAGCTCGCCCGGCTAGCGCCCGCCGAGCTGCTCGTGGCCGAGGGGTCCGAGGCGGCCGCGTGGGATCTTTCCGCCGAGGTCGGGGCGTCCTGCACGCCGCTGCCGCGGACGGCGTTCGACAGCACTGCGGCGGATCGGCGGCTCTGCGACCTCTGGGGGGTCGAAAGCCTGGAGGCCTTCGGCCGCTTCGGCCGGCCGGAGATGGCGGCGATGGGCGCGCTCGTCTCGTACCTCGAGCTGACGCAGCGGGGGCGCCTGCCGTTCCTCTGCCCGCCGGTCGCCGAGACGGATCGGACGTCGATGCGCATCGACGCCGCGACCCGGCGCAACCTCGAGCTGACCCGGTCGGTCTCGGGCGATCGTGGCGGGGCGCTCCTGCCGGTCGTCGACCGCACGGCCACGGCGGCCGGGGCGCGCCTTCTCGAACGACGCCTTTCGGCGCCCTCCTGCGAGATCGCGACCATCACCGCCCGGCACGACGCGGTCGGGCGCCTCGCCGAGGACCCCCGTCTGCGCGACGACCTTCGCGCGATGCTGCGCCGGATCCCCGATCTCGACCGGGCGCTCTCGCGGCTGGCGCTCGACCGCGGCGGTCCGCGCGATCTGGCGGCGCTGCGCGACGGGCTGATCTGTGCGCAGGCGCTGGCCGAACGATTGCCGGCGGACGTCGAGGGCGTGCTCGCTGTCGCGCGCCGCGACCTCGGTGGTCACGCGGCGCTCGCTGCCGAACTCGACGCGGCACTGGTCGCCGAGCCGGGGCACCGCATCTCGGACGGGGGTTTCATCGCCGCCAGTGCCGAACCCGAACTCGACGAGGCGCGGCGCCTCCGCGACGAGGGGCGCGGCATCATCGCCGGGATGCAGGCGGAGTTCTCGGAGCGGACGGGCATCGGCAGCCTCAAGGTCAGGCACAACAACGTGCTCGGCTACTTCGTCGAGGTCACCGCGACGCATGCCGACACGATGCTTGCGCGCGACGACTTCCGGCACCGTCAGACGACGGCCAGTGCGCTGCGCTTCACGACCCCCGAACTCGCCGACCTCGAGACGCGGATTCTGAACGCCGCGGCGCAGGCGCTCGAGATCGAACGGCGGGTGTTCGAGGCCCTGCGGCAGAAGGTGGTTGCCGCCGCTGCGGCCGTCGCGACGACGGCGCGGGCGACAGCCGAGCTCGACGTCGCCGCGGCGCTGGCGGATCTCGCGAGCGGCGGCGACTGGGTCCGTCCCGTCGTCGACGAGAGCCGCGCCTTCGCCATCGAAGGCAGCCGTCATCCCGTGGTCGAAGCGGCTCTCAGGCGGCAGGGGGAACCGTTCGTGGCGAACGATTGCCTTCTCACGCCGGGCGATGGCGCCGCGATCCGGCTGCTGACCGGACCGAACATGGCGGGCAAGTCGACCTACCTCCGACAGAACGCGCTGATCGCGATCCTCGCGCAGATGGGCAGCTTCGTACCGGCGCGAGCGGCGCGGCTCGGCATCGTCGATCAGCTCTTCAGCCGCGTCGGCGCGGCGGACGACCTGGCGCGCGGGCGCTCGACCTTCATGGTCGAGATGGTCGAGACCGCGGCGATCCTGAACCAGGCCGGCGACCGCGCCCTCGTCATCCTCGACGAGATCGGGCGGGGGACGGCGACCTACGACGGTCTGTCGATCGCCTGGGCGACGCTCGAGCATCTGCACGAGGTGAACCGCTGCCGGACCCTCTTCGCCACGCACTACCACGAGCTGACGCGGCTTGCCGAAACCCTGCCCGGCGTCGCCAACGCCACGGTCGCGGTCAGGGAGTGGGAGGGCGACGTCATCTTCCTGCACGAGGTGCGGGACGGCGCGGCCGACCGCTCCTACGGCGTGCAGGTGGCGCGGCTCGCCGGGCTGCCCGACGTGGTGGTCGAGCGGGCACGCGCCGTGCTCGACCAGCTCGAGGCGGGAGAGCGCGAGCGGGGCGGCCCGATGGTCGACGATCTGCCGCTGTTCCGAGCGCGGACCCCTGCCCCGGCCCCGCCCGCCGCCGCCGCCCGGTCCGCGGTGGAATCGCGCCTCGCGGCGATCAGCCCCGACGACCTCACGGCCCGCGAGGCGCTGGATCTCGTCTATGAATTGAGTGCGCTCATCGACCAGAGCGCGCCGGGGACGTCGACCGGATAGCCCGGGCGAGCTGACCGTCCGAACCGGCGCCGGTTTCAGGGTGCGTCATCGGGGCGCGACCTTGCGGAACTCCATGCGGTAGACGACCGCCTCGCCGGTTGCCGGGTCGGTGCCGGGCGCGCCGCTGATCACGAGCGTGTCGCCGTCGAGGGTGAACGGGCGGGAAAGGTCGACCTGCCAGTTCGGGTTCCACGCCGCCTCGACGTGGTGGATCAGCCGTTCGCCGTCGAGGCTCCAGGTGGCGACGTAGGCCAGCATGGTATCGTAGAGCGCGGCCTTCTCCCCGTCGCTGCGCATACCAGGGGCCGCGGGCAGGCGGTCGCGCGCGAAGACCGTCGCCATCATGCGGCCGTCGGCGTGGTAGGCGATGTAGCCTATCGGGTCGGGACCGAGGGCGTCGGTAACTTCACCCGTCGCGATGTGTCCCGCCGCGTCCACGAGACCATCCGCCACGAACCCACCACCGCGTCTGCGTCCGACATCGTGCCTCCCCTACGGGTGCAATGCCGGCGCAAGGCGGCCGGCTGCAAGGAGCCGTGTTCTGCGGCGCCGGAGCGCACGCTCCGGCACGGCCGACCCGCCCTAGCCTTCTGCGCGGGGCGTCTCGGCCGAGGCCGCCGGCGTCGAGCTGACGCCGACCTGGGCGGGACGGAGCAGACGATCGTGCAGCATGAAGCCCGCCTGCGCCACCTGGATGATGTCGCCGGCGCGGGTATCGGGCACCGGCGCCTCGAACATCGCCTGATGATGTTGCGGGTCGAACCGGTCGCCGACCTTCGGCTCGATCAGGGTGACGTTGTGCTTGCCGAAGACGTTGAGCAGCTCGCGGAGGGTCAGCTCCACCCCCTCGATCAGCGCCGCGGCGTTCGCCCGCTGCTCCTCCCCCGCCGCGTCAAGGGCCCGGCGCAGGTTGTCGTAGACGGGCAGCAGGTCCCGGGCCAAGCGAGAGCCGCCGTACTGCTCGGCCTCGCGCCGGTCGCGGTCGGACCGCTTGCGGGCGTTCTCGGCCTCGGCCAGCGCACGCATGAAACGATCGCGATAGGTGTCGCGCTCGGCGCGCAGCTCCTCGATCTCGTCGACCACGGGCGCGGGCTCGAACGCCGCATCCTGCAGGGACGGATCGGGCTCGGGGGACGGCGCGGCTTCGTCCCCGCGGACCTCCCCGGGCTCGATCCCGAACTCGCCTTCCTTCTTCTTCGCGTTCGTCATGCGTCTTTCATCCGTATCTCAGGAACGGTCGGTCAAGAGCCGGCCGACCAGTTGCGCGGTGTAGTCCACGATCGGAACGATCCGCCCGTAATTGAGGCGCGTCGGGCCGATCACGCCCACCGCGCCCACGATCTTCCGGTCGGCGTTCATATAAGGAGAGACGACCAGAGAGGAACCCGAAAGTGAGAAGAGCTTGTTCTCGGAGCCGATGAAGATGCGCACCCCCTCCCCCTCCTCGGCGAGCTCGAGGAACTCGGCGATGTCGCGCTTGCGCTCGAGGTCGTCGAAGAGCTCGCGGATGCGGTCGAGGTCGCCCGACTCCGCCTCGTCGAGCAAGTTGGCCCGCCCGCGCACGATCAGACGCTCGCCGCGATCGCCCTGCGAGGTCCAGACGGCCAGCCCGCTCTCGACGAGCGCGGAGGCGAGCGCGTCGATCTCGCGCCGCCGCTTCGCGATCTCGCTGTCTATGACGCCGCGCAGGTCGCCGAGCGTACGCCCGCCGGCGAGCGCGTTGAGGAAGTTCGCGGCCTCCCGCATCGACGACGGTGTCTGCCCGGGCGGCGGCGTGAAGACGCGGTTCTCGACGTTCCCATCGGCATAGACGAGGACGGTCAGCGCCCGGTCGTGCCCGAGGCTCACGAACTCCACGTGGCGGATCGGCGCCTCGTGCTTCGGGGCGAGCACCAGCGACGCGCCTTGGGTCAGGCCGGAGAGCGCGGTGCCGATGCGGTCGAACATCCCTTCGGTCTGGTCGTTGGCGCCGAGGGTCGCGTCGATCTTCGCGCGATCCTCGTCCGACAGGTTGCCGACCTCGAGGATGCCGTCAACGAAGAGACGCAATCCCACCTGAGTGGGTATCCGGCCGGCGGAGACATGCGGATGATCGAGCAACCCCAGATGCTCGAGATCCTGCATAACGTTGCGGATCGTCGCGGCGCTGACCTTCTCGCTCATCGAGCGGGTCAGTGTGCGGCTGCCGGTCGGCTCGCCGGTCTCGAGGTAGCTCTCGACCAGCCGGCGAAAGACCTCGCGACTGCGGTCGTCCATCTGTGACAGGATGGTGGAGGTGTCTGGCATCGGGCGTCGTCCGTCGGCAGGACGGAATGTTCTAGTCGGGGCCTCGCACCGGCGTCAATGCGGCCGGACGATCGGGGTTGCCTCGCCCCGCGGCCGGGGGTTATGCCCCGCGCGACCCCATGAAAAGGCCCTGACCATGCGCCCATCCGGACGTCGCCTCGACGAGATCCGCCCCGTCAGCATCGAGACGGCGGTGACGCGGCATGCCGAAGGGTCGTGCCTGATCCGCATGGGCGACACGCATGTCCTCTGCACCGCCAGCGTCGACGAAAAGGTGCCGTCGTTTCTGCGCAACTCCGGCCTGGGGTGGGTCACCGCCGAGTACGGAATGCTGCCGCGGGCCACGCACACGCGCATGCAACGCGAGGCGAAGCGCGGTCAGTCGGGGCGGACCCAGGAAATCCAGCGCCTGATCGGCCGGTCCCTGCGGGCCGGCATCGACCGCGTGGCGCTGGGCGAGCGGCAGATCACCGTCGACTGCGACGTGATCCAGGCCGATGGCGGAACCCGCTGCGCCGCGATCACCGGCGGCTGGGTGGCGCTGCGCATGGCGATCGACGGCCTGATGAAGTCGGGTGCGGTCACCTCGGACCCGGTGATCGATCACGTCGCCGCGGTCAGCTGCGGGATGCACGCGGCCCGCCCCATCGCCGACCTCGACTATGCCGAGGACAGCGAGGCCGGCGTCGACGGCAACTTCGTCCTGACGGGCGGCGGTCGCCTCGTGGAAGTGCAGATGTCGGCCGAGGGGGCTAGCTTCACGCGCGACGAGCTGACGGCGCTTCTGGATCTTGCCGAAGGCGCCATCGCGAAGCTGGTCGCGGCGCAGAGGTCGGCGCTCGGGTGAGGCGCATCGAACGGCTGGTCATCGCAACCCACAATATCGGCAAGCGGCGCGAGATCGACGCCCTTCTGGCCCCGTTCGGAATCGCGACTTTGTCGGCCGCCGACCTCGACCTCGCCGTCCCGGACGAGACGGAGGACACGTTCGCCGGCAACGCGCGGATCAAGGCGCGCGCGGCGGCAGGCGCCAGCGGACTCGTCGCCCTCGCCGACGACAGCGGGCTTGCGGTCGATGCGCTCGGCGGTGCGCCAGGCGTGGCGACGGCGGACTGGGCGGAAACGCCACAGGGCCGCGATTTCGAGCTCGCCATGTGGCGGCTTCACGATCGGCTGGCAGCGCTGCCGGAGCCATGGACCGGAACTTTCCACTGCACCTTGTGCCTTGCCTGGCCCGACGGCGAGGACGACATCTTCGAAGGCCGCGTCGACGGCCGCGTCGTCTGGCCGATGCGCGGGGAGAACGGGTTCGGGTTCGACCCGGTGTTCGTGCCCGAGGGTCACGAGCGCACGTTCGCCGAGATGGCCCCGGAGGAGAAGCATGCCATCGACCATCGCACCCGCGCCTTCGATAAGCTCGCGCGCCGCCTCTAACTGGCAGGAGGCGGGCTTTGCCGTCTATGTGCACTGGCCGTTCTGCCAGGCGAAGTGCCCGTACTGCGACTTCAACAGCCACGTCGCGGGATCGGTCGACGACGCCCGCTGGGCGGCCGCGCTCGCAGCCGAGCTGCGCCGGGCCGCCGAAGCGACATCGGGGAGGACCGTTGGCTCGGTGTTCTTCGGCGGCGGCACGCCGAGCCTGATGGCCCCGGCGACGGTCGGCGCGGTGCTCGAGGCGGTGGGCCGGAACTGGAGCCTCGCGCCGGACGTGGAGGTCACCCTCGAGGCCAACCCGACCTCCGCCGACGCCGCGCGTTTCGCGGGCTACCGTGCCGCCGGGGTCAATCGGCTCTCGGTCGGTGTCCAGGCGCTTGTCGACCGCGATCTGCGGCGCCTCGGACGGTTGCACTCCGCGGCGGAGGCAAAGGCCGCGCTCGATCTCGCGCAGGCGACGTTCGACGCGGTCAGCGCCGACCTGATCTACGCCCGGCAGGATCAGACGATCGCGGCGTGGCGGGCAGAGCTCGGCGAAATGCTGTCGCGCGACCTCGACCACCTTTCGCTTTACCAGCTGACCATCGAGCCCGGGACCGTCTTCGGCGCGCGCGCGCGCCGAGGCCTCCTGCCCGGCCTGCCCGACGAGGATCTGGGCGCCGAGCTCTACGAGATCACGCAGGACTTGTGCGATGCGGCGGGCCTGCCCGCCTACGAGATCTCGAACCATGCGCGGGCGGGACGACGTGCGCGTCACAACATGACCTACTGGCGCGCCGGGGACTGGATCGGCGTCGGCCCGGGTGCCGTCGGTCGCGTCTCTACCGAGGTTGCGCGCCGCGGCAGCGAAGCGCCGAAAGGCCCGTCGGCTTGGCTCGCAGCGGCCGAGACACCCGGCGGGGCGACGACGTGGAGCGTGGTCGGGGACCACGGTCTTGAATACCTGATGATGTGCCTGCGGCTTGCGGAAGGCGTGTCGATCGCCCGCCTCGCTCGCCTCGGGGTCGCCCTGCCCCCCGCACGGATCGAGGAGCTTCGGGCCGAGGGTTATCTGGACACGGGCAAGGATCGGATTGCGGCAACCCCCAAGGGACGCGTCGTCCTCGATGCGATCCTGCGTCAGCTGGTCTAGCGCCTCGCGGTGACCGGGTGGGGTCGGCCGAGGCGGGTCGGGCGGTCCCTCAACCGCGCCCGCCCGGCGTCGCGAGCCGTGCGCAGAGATCTTCGAGCTGTTCGAGCGACGCATAGCGCAGCGTGACGGAGCCCGAGCCGTCCTCGCGGTGATCGACCGAAACCGCGAGACCGGTGGCGGCGGCAAGGTCGGCCTGCAGAGCCCGGGTGTCGGCGGACTTGGCCGGCTCGGCGCTCGGAGCCTGCGCCGGACGGGCCTTGCGCTTGGCCAGCCGCTCCGCCTCGCGGACGGACAGGCCGCGGGCGGCCACCTCCCGCGCCAGCGCTAGGGGATCCGCGGCGGTGATGACCGCGCGTGCATGTCCGGCGGTCAGCCGCCCGTCGGTGATCATGGCCCGAACTTCGTCGGGAAGCGTGAGCAATCTCAACAGGTTGGCAATGTGGCTCCGGCTCTTGCCCAGCGCCTCGGCAACCCGCTCCTGAGTATGGCCGAAGCGGTCGATGAGCTGTCGGTATCCCGCCGCCTCCTCGATCGGGTTGAGGTTCTGCCGCTGGACGTTCTCGATGATCGCGACCTCGATCACCTCGCGGTCGTCGAACTGCCGCACCACCGCCGGAAGGTCGTGCTGCTGAGCCACCTGTGCCGCCCGCCAGCGCCGCTCGCCGGCGACGATCTGAAAGCGTTCGGCTCGATCGGGATGCGGTCGCACGACCAAAGGTTGCACGACCCCCTTCTCGCGGATCGAGGCGGCAAGATCCTCGAGCGCGGCTTCGTCGAACTGGCGGCGCGGCTGATCGGGGTTCGGCTCGATCCGCTCGATCGGGATGCGCCGCAGATCGAGACGCTCCGCCGTCGCGGCGGCCGGGACGTCGACGGCCACGTCGGCCATCAGGGCGGAGAGACCGCGGCCAAGGCCGCGCTGACGGGTTTCGACCTTCACGATGCGATCCTCATGTTACGGCTGCCGAGTTCCAGCGCCAGCGCCCGGTAGGCGGCACTGCCCTTGGAGGCAGGGTCGTAGGCCAGCACCGGCTTGGCGTAGGACGGCGCTTCGCTGAGCCGCACGGTGCGCGGCACGACGGTCTGCAGGACCAGCCCGCCGAGGTTGTCGCGGGCGTCCTTCTCGACCTGCAGCGACAGGTTGTTTCGAGCGTCGTACATGGTGAGCAACACGCCCTCGATCCGCAGATCTGGGTTGGCGCCCTCGCGAACCTCGCGGACCGTCAGCATCAGCTGCGACAATCCTTCGAGTGCGAAGAACTCGCTCTGCAAAGGAACGAGGACGGAGTCCGCGGCGACGAGCGCGTTGAGCGTCAAAAGACCGAGCGCGGGCGGGCAGTCGATGAGCACCTGGTCAAAGCGAACGATGCCGGGGTCGTTGAGAAGCGCATCGCGCAGGAGGCGGCTGCGGTTGCTTTCCGCCGCCATCTCGATGTCGGCAGAGCTGAGATCAGCGGTTGCCGGGGCCACCATGACGCCATCAGCCGAACCCGATCTTACTATATCTTGTAGTTTTGCCTCACCGAATAACAACTCGTAGACCGTCGCGGTTCTTTCCTCGTATGCGATCCCCATGCCCGTTGAAGCGTTCCCCTGCGGATCGAGATCGACGAGCAGGACCTTCTCTCCGTTCTCGGCGAGGGCGGCGGAGAGGTTGATCGCCGTCGTCGTCTTGCCGACGCCGCCCTTTTGGTTGGCGATCGCCACGATCTTTGGGCGTCGCGCAGTCATCACGTCAGGCACGGTCGGAGCCCTCCGATGCTGAGTATGACGGCGCTGGGTTCTGTTCTGCTCGGTGCCGCCTCGAGAGAAAAGTGCCACGACGTACGCGCCGCCTCAAGCTCTTCCTGCCATCGCCGTCCCTTCATCAGCAGCGCCGTGCCATCCGGGCCGAGATGACGGTGGACGTGATCCAGAAGCCTCGGCAACGGCGCCAGGGCGCGGGCGGTGACGACGTCGGACCCAAGCGGCGGAACCGCCTCGATACGAGTGCAGACGACCTTCGCATCGAGCGAAAGGACCCGGATTGCCTGCGCCATGAAGCTCGCCTTCCGGCGGTCGCTTTCGACGCAGGTCACCCGCATCTCCGGCCGGCAAATCGCGATCACGAGGCCAGGAAGCCCTGCGCCCGATCCCAGATCGGCGCAGGTCGCGGCCCCGTCGGGCAGCAACTCCGCGACTTGTCGGCAATCCCCGATGTGCCGGTCGTGGATCTCGTCGATCGTTGCGCGGCCCACCAGATTGATCCGGTGCGTCCATTTGTGGATCAACGCGGCGTAGGCCTCGAGCCGCTCCGCGGTTTCACGTGAAACAGCCATCGACGTCACGCGGCCCGGGGAGACCTCCGCGCATACCCGATCAGGAGTGTCAGCGCCGCCGGCGTCATGCCCTCGATGCGCGCCGCCTGAGCAATCGAAACCGGCCGGATGGCGGCAAGTTTGGCCCTGATCTCTCCAGACAGCCCCGGAATTGCGGAAGGGTCGAGATCGGGCGGGAGACGGACGGCCTCGTCCCTCCGAACAGCCTCCGCGTCCCGGGTCTGACGGTCGAGATAGGCGGCATAGATGCTCTCCCGCTCGAGCTGCACCCAGGTTTCCGCATTGATCTGCGAAGGATCATCGAGGAACTGCCCGATCTCGTGCCGTGACGCTGCCTGCAACGCGAGCGCTTCCAGGCCGGACCGACGCTTGCCGTCGCGATTGACCTCGACACCGGCATCGCAGAGCTGCTGCGGGGTCAACGACAGGGCCGACAACCGATCACGCGCAGCCGTAAGGCGCGCCATCTTCTCCGAAAAGCGGCGCCAATCGGGCTCGGTGAGACATCCGAGCGTTCGTGCGAGCGGGCTCAGCCGCTGGTCGGCGTTGTCGGCCCGGAGCGACAGACGGAACTCGGCCCGCGACGTGAACATGCGGTAGGGCTCGGTAACGCCGCATGTGACGAGATCGTCGATCATCACGCCGATATACGAGGTGCTCCGGCTGAACTCGACCGGAGCCTGGCCGCGAACGTGCCGGACGGCGTTCACCCCCGCCGCCAACCCCTGCGCAGCCGCCTCCTCGTATCCAGTTGTCCCGTTGACCTGCCCGGCGAGAAACAGGCCGTTCACGCCATTCAGGCCAAGATGCGGGCCCAAATTCCGAGGATCGACGTAGTCGTACTCGATCGCGTAGCCCGGACGAAGGATTTCGGCGGCTTCGAGGCCCGGGATGAGGCGCACGAACGCCGCCTGAGCCTCCTCGGGCAGAGAGGTCGAAATACCGTTCGGATAGACCGTATCGTCGTCCAGACCCTCGGGCTCGAGGAAAATCTGGTGCGACGGCTTCTCGGCGAACCGCACCACCTTGTCCTCGATCGACGGGCAGTAACGAGGCCCGTTGCTCGCGATGTGGCCGCCATAAATGGCCGATCTCTCGAGATTCTCCCGAATGACGGCGTGCGCGGCCTCGGTCGTCGATGTTATCCCGCACGAAACCTGCCGACAGGCCGTTTCACGCGATCCGAAAGAGAGAAAAACCGGCTCCTCGTCGCCCGGCTGAACCTCCAGCCTCGACCAGTCGATCGTCTGGCCAGCCAGTCGCGGCGGAGTCCCCGTCTTCAACCGCCCGACCCCATCGATCATGCCGCGGATCTGCGACGCCAGTCGCACGGCCGCCGGATCTCCGACGCGGCCGCCCGGGAACCGACGATCGCCGATGTGGACGGTTCCGCCGAGAAATGTACCCGTAGTCAGGACCACGGCCGGAGCCGACAAGGACGAACCATCAGCAAGCTCGATCCCCGCGATTTTTTCGCCGCCGAGTCGCAGCCCGACTGCCTCGCCCTCGACGATAAAGAGGTTCGGCCGGCCGCTGACGGCCTCCTGCACGGCCCGCGCGTACCGCGCGCGGTCTGCCTGCGCACGCGGGCCCTGCACCGCGGGACCCTTGCTTCGGTTCAAGAGACGGAACTGGATGCCCGCCCGGTCGGCGGCGTGGCCCATGATACCGCCCATGGCGTCGATTTCGCGGACGAGATGGCCTTTGCCGACGCCGCCGATGGCCGGGTTGCAGGACATGGTGCCGATGTCGCGCCGGCGCAGCGTCACGAGCGCTACTTGCGCGCCCATCCGCGCCCCAGCATCGGCCGCCTCGACGCCCGCATGGCCGCCGCCGATCACTATGACGTCGTAGGAGTGTTTCACGTGGAACATCACTTGCCGATGCAGAAGGACGCAAAGATATGCCCCAGAATCTCCTCGACGTCTACCCGACCCACCAGGACGTCCAAAGCATGCCTGGCGGCGCGAAGGTCGTCGGCGGCGAGTTCTAGAGGTCCGCATTCGAGCCGGCCGCGCGCGTCGGTAAGATGGCGGCTCGCGATCTCGAGGGCTGCGCGATGACGCTCCCGCGTTGCGAGGGCTCCGCCGCCCGTCCGGGTCTCGAGTTCGCCCGCAATCGTCTGTAGCAACTCATCGACGCCCTCGCCCGTCTTCCCCGACACGTTGAGCCCGCTTCCGTGTCCGAGGTCGCATTTGCCGTGCAAACGAATATCGCCCGGGCGGCACTCGATGCCGTGTGCCGCGCCGCTGTCGTCGAGAAACAACCGCATGTCCGCCCCGCGGGCCCGCTCAGCCGCTCGGCGCACGCCGATCACCTCCACCGTGTCGTCTGCATCGCGCATACCCGCTGTGTCGAGGAACGCCACCGGAAGGCCCGCCAGGTCGACGCGAAGCTCGATGACATCGCGGGTCGTCCCGGGTACATCGGACGTGATGGCAATGTCCCTTCTCGCTATCCTATTGATAAGAGTTGACTTTCCAGAGTTCGGCGCACCGATGATGACGACCTCGAAGCCGTTCCGGATACGCTCCGCCGTCCGCGATGCCGCGATCTCCCGCGCCCAGTCCTCGGCGAGATCGCTTAATGTGCGCGCGGCCGCGGATACCGCCGAGGACACCCCTTCCTCCTCGGAGAAGTCGATCTCGGCCTCGATCAACGCCGAGGCGCGGACGAGCGCGACCCGCCACGCTTCTACCGAACGGGCGAGCTCTCCTGCGAGGGCGCGCTGGGCTTGGCGAAGCTGCGCCTCGGTTTCTGCCTCGATCAGGTCCGCCAGGCCCTCGACCTGCGTCAGGTCGAGGCGACCGTTGCTCATGGCTCGGCGGGTGAACTCGCCCGGCTCCGCGCCGCGGCAGTTCGGCATCCCGCCGAGTGCGCGTGTCAGCATGCGGATGACCGCGGGGCTGCCGTGAACGTGCAGCTCGACCACCTGCTCGCCCGTGAAGCTCGCCCCCTCGTCGAATGCAAAAACGAGGGCATCGTCGATCGGGCGACCCCCGTCCGTCAGCCGGCGGAGGCCAACGCGGCGCGGCGGCGGCAGGTCTCCCGCGAGCCCCCGGCCGACGGCGTGCGCATCGGGGCCCGAAATGCGGAAGACGGCGACGCCCGCCTTGCCCCGGGCGCTGGCCAGGGCGAAGAT
>CAYMRW010000024.1:0-15815 GCA_964392825.1 uncultured Rhodobacterales bacterium | reverse complement strand
CTTCGAGCAGGTCGCCCATGCGCCGGGGGACGCCTGAGGCCACGTTCAGGACGGTCCCGGGCTCGATTTCGCGCGCCTTGAGCAAGGCGAGGGCGTAGGCGTCGCAGACGTCGCGCACGTCGACGAAATCGCGCGCCGCGTCGAGGTTGCCGACGCGCAGGACGCCTTCGGCGGAGCCGGCCTCGATGCGGGCGATCTGCGCGGCAAAGGCGGGAACGGCAAAATCCTCACTCTGACCCGGGCCGCTGTGATTGAAGGGCCGCATGCGCAGACATCGCAAGCCGGCACGCGCCGCGACACCGAGAGCCAGGTCCCCCGCGGCCTTCGAGGCGCCGTATTCATCGAGCGGCTCGACCAACGCGGTCTCGCTCAGCGGCCGGCCGGACGCGAAGCTGCCGCCGTAGACCAGGCCGGTTCCCGCATTGACCAGGACCGCGCCGGGGACGGCGTGACGGATCGCCCTGGCAAGGCACCGCACACCCTGGAGATGGACCTGCCAGGCAAGGTCGGGATCGTGTGCCGCGGCGGCCGGCGCGGCGACGCCGGCAAGGTTCAGCACATGCGTCGCACGATGCCGGCCGAGCGCCGCCGCGAGCGCCGCCTCGTCGAGGATGTCCAGCGCCTCGATCCCGACTGCGGCAGCGCCGTGGCGCGAGGTCAGGAGGATGTCCGTGTCCTGGCCGCAGACGCGCCGTACCGATGCCGCGACATGGCTTCCGGCGAAGCCATGCGCCCCCGTCACGATCAGCCGCATCGCAGACGATTCGTCCGTCACCGACGCGTGGCCGACAACCGCTTGAGGTCGGCTTCCACCATCTCGGCCACCAGATCGCCGAGGCTGGTCTGCGGGGACCAGCCCAGCTTCTCCCGCGCCTTGCCGGGGTCGCCCTGCAGGACATCGACCTCTGCGGGACGCAGGAACCGCGCATCGACGGTGACATGGTCCTCCATCGTCAGGCCGGCGTGCTCGAAGGCCAGACGGCAGAACTCGCGTACCGAGGCGGTCGTGCCGGTGGCCACCACGTAGTCGTCAGGTATCTCTTGCTGCAGCATCAGCCACATCGCTTCGACGTAGTCTCGAGCATGGCCCCAGTCGCGCTTGGCGTCCATGTTGCCGAGCGCCAGGCCATCGGCGAGCCCGAGCTTTATGCGGGCCACGCCGTCGGTGATCTTGCGGGTCACGAACTCGATACCGCGCAGCGGGCTTTCGTGGTTGAAGAGGATGCCCGACGAGGCATGGAGACCGAAGCTCTCGCGATAGTTGACGGTCATCCAGTGCGCGTAGAGCTTGGCCGCGGCATAGGGCGACCGCGGGTAGAAGGGCGTCTTCTCGCTCTGCACCGGCTCCTGGATCAGGCCGTACATCTCGGACGACGACGCCTGGTAGAAGCGGGCTTCCGGCGCCTCGAGCCGGGTGGCCTCGAGCACGTTGGCCGCGCCCATGCCCGTCACCGTTCCGGTCAGAAGCGGCTGCTGCCAGGAGGACTTCACGAAGGACTGCGCGGCGAGGTTATAGATCTCGTCGGGCCTCACCTCGCGGATCACGCGGATCAGGCCGGAGAGGTCGGTGAGGTTGCCGTCGTGCAGCACGAGCCGTCCCTCGATCCCCAGCCAACGCAGACGGCTGCCGACGACGTCGGCCGATGCGCTGCGGCGCAAAAGCCCGTGCACCTCGTAGCCCTTCTCAAGCAGGAGCTGCGACAGATACGCGCCGTCCTGCCCGGTGACCCCGGTGATGAGAGCCGTTGCCGCCATGTCCTGCCCCTTCGTTCTTTCCACCACTCCTTACGGTAAGCCCCCGGAGAGCGGCAACACGTGCTCGCGCTGTGGGCGGGGCCAACGTCCGTGCCGGGGAGTCAATGTCGTTGTCCTCATTGGCGAAGGCGTGGGTGACATCACGCACCTGGCAGGCTCTCCGGCGGTCTGACGGTTATCGCCGGCGCGGTCGCTGATTGACGCGCTAGCTTCCATTGCCTGCGCGTTCGGGTTGGTTCGCGGTATCGACACTTGCGGTGCATTCTCGAGCGCCCGGTTTACGGCCTAGAGGCGCTCGATCTTCTGCCGGATGCGGCTGAACAACTGGCCGAGGTTCTCGACCTTCTCGGCCCTTGTATTGCCCTTCTCATGGCGGCCAATCCGTACCACCTCGTTATTTTCTTCCCCGGCGCGGGGTGCGCGATCTCGATGGCGATCTTAGCACGGACTACAGCTGCCACCGTCCGCGTACGAGCCTCGACGGGCTCACGGCGTGGGAATTTCGCAACCGGTCAAGCAGAGACCAACCGCTGAACAGAGTTAACTTTCGGCGCAGGACAATGGGGAGAGCAGGTCGCCGCTCTTAGGGAATGTCTGAAGGACCTTCGGCTTTTGGCGTGATCTGGTAGGTTGGGCTGACCCGACGAGGAGCCGCGCCGATGCCGAAGCAGCCTGCCTTTCCCGGCAGCTGAAGAAGAAGCAGACGCGGCGGGAGCGGTTTCTGTCGGAGATGGAGGCGGTGGTGCATTGGGAGCAGCTGCTTGGGCTGGTCGAGCCGCTATCCGAAGGCCGGGTCGAAGGGCGGGCGGCCACCGATGCCGCTGGAGACGATGCTGCGGGTCTGCTTTCTCCAGAACTGGTATGCGCTGAGCGATCCGATGGCCGAAGAGACGCTCTACGACAGCGAGGCGATGCGCCGGTTTGCCGGGATCGAGCTCGAAAGACGACCGCATTCCGGACGAGACCACGATCCTGAACTTCCGCCACCTGCTGGAGCGGCACGGACTGACCGAGGCGATCTTCGCGGAGGTGAACGCGCATCTGGCCGACAAGGGCATCACGCTGCGCTCGGGTACGCTGGTGGATGCCACGATCATCGACGCGCCCTCCTCGACGAAGAACAAGGCCGGGTCACGCGACCCTGAGATGTCGTCCACGAAGAAGGACAAAACCTGGTTCTTCGGCAGTGAGGAGGATCAGCCAACAGTCCGGGGGACTGTTGGCTTGACGAACGCGCACATTGGCGTCGATGCCGACAGCGGCGTGACGCACAGCCTCGATACCTCGACGGCCAGGGTCCACGACAGCCAGGTCTGGGACGAGCTGCTCCACGGCGATGAGGCTTCGGTGTGGGCCGACAAGGGCTATGTCAACGCCGAGCGCGAGGCCAGGTTCAAGGGGCCGGGCAAGGTCTGGGGTGTCATGCGGAAGGCGCCCAAGGGCGGCCCGTTGCACCCGATCGACGCGCAGATCAACCGCATCATCGCCATGGTGCGGGCCAAGGTCGAGCATCCGTTCCGGGTGATCAAGCGCCAGTTCGGCCACGTGAAGACCCGCTACCGCGGGCTCGCCCAGAACCGCGCCCAGCTCTTCACCCTCTTCGCGCTCGGCAATCTGTTCCTGATCAGAAGAAGACTGCTGGCATGAGGACCAGTCCGTCCGAAACCGGCCCCGCCGTCGCAGGCGCGGCATCGGAACCGATATACCAGAGCCTCTTGCCGGAACGGAACGTCATGCCAACGCTCAAGCGGTCATCTCGCCGAAGACGAAGCCGAAGCCGTTGATCAGATGCTCCTTAGGTATACGCACAAAGGCTATGAGAGGACCGGTCTTCGCTTCGTTCGAATCAAATCAATTTCAGCCTCACCCATCCAACGGGCTTTTGACTTGCCGGCGTCAGCCTTTCCGTACGCATGTGCTCGCCGCATAAGCATCGAGTACTCCGTCGATCGGTCCCTGCATCTTTGGGCAGCCGTGTTCCATCCAGAGCGCCGTCGTGCACCAGCGGCGCAAGAGCCCTTGGGAATGCGATGCCATGACGAGGACGCCCGCCTCGCCGATGAAGCTCTCCAAGCGGCTCTGCGCCTGTTCGAGGAAGGCCGCGTCGCCGGCGCCGATCCCCTCGTCGACGAGCAGGATCTCGGGCGTCACCGAGGTCGAGACGGCGAAGGCGAGCCGGGTCGACATGCCGGCGCTGTAGGTCCGCAGCGGCATGTCGAGGAAGTCGCCGAGACCGGTCATCGCCGCAATCTCGTCCAGCCTCGCTTCGATCCCGCGGCGGGTGTGGCCGAGGAACATGCCGCGCAGGACGATGTTCTCCCATCCGGAGGCTTCGGGGTCCATGCCGAAGCCGATGTCGAACATCGCCGCCACCTCGCCCTCGGTCTCGACCCGGCCCCCGGTGGGTTCGTAGATCCCCGCGATGACGCGCAAGAGCGTCGACTTGCCGGCGCCGTTGTGGCCGACGAGGCCGACGCGGCTGCCATGCTCGAAGCTCGCGGTAAGGCCCTGGATGGCGCGGATCGTCACCTTGCCGCGGCCTTCGCGCGGGGCGATCTGGCCGCCGGTCGCGGCGGACAGCACGTTGTTCTTCAGCGACCGGCTGCTCGCGTCGAAGACGGGGATGTCGACCGAGACATCGTGCAGATCCACCCGCGCCATCCCGGTCAGGCCCAGTATGCCAGCCGCGCGCGGAAGCGGGCAAAGAAGAACGTGGCGAATGTGCCGAGAAGCGTCGTCAGGACGATGCAGACGATCCAGCTCGAAAGCGCCGGAATCTCGCCGAGAAGCGGATCCCGCGTGATTTCGAGGTAGTGATAGAACGGGTTCAACCCGACGAAGAAGGCCCGTTCCGGCAGCTGGTCCGCGCTCCAGATGATCGGCGTCATGAAGAAGGCCACCTGGACCACGCTCGCGACGATCATCGGCACGTCGCGGAACCGGGCGCAGAGCGGTCCGAGGATCATCGCGCCGAAGATGACGTTGAGCAGCAGGAGCACCAGCGCCGGCAGGAACAGGAGCGCGCTCGGCCACGGATCGAGGCGGAAGATGACGACGAGCAGGAGATAGATGACGAAGTTGTGCCCGAAGGCGATCAATTGCGCCCAGGCGAACTGCAGGAGATAGACGCTGAAGGGCAGCGGGACCTGCCGGATCGAGCCCGCGGCCTGGATGATGACGGTGCAGGCGCCGTTCAGGGATGTGCCGATCAGGGTCCAGACGATGAAGCCGACCGCGATGTAGGGCAGGTAGTCGGTGATCGGCGTCTGGAAAATCTGCGAATAGAGCACGCCGAGCCCCGCAACGAGGACGCCCATCGAGAGGGTCAGCCAGAACGGGCCGAGCACGGTGCGGCGGTAGTGCTTCCGGACGTCCCGCCAGCCGAGATAGAGCCAGAGCTCGCGCTGCCCGAGGCCACGGGCGAAATCCCGGCGGAGCGCCCTCAGGAACGGAGCGAAGGTGCCGCCGACGGGGTGATCCAGGGCCGGCGAGTTTGGTTCTCCTGCTTCCGTCGCGCGGGGCGTGGCCGCTTGCATTGCCGTCCTCGATCTTGCGGTGAGCGCCCTCCTAAGGGCAGCGGAAGGGTGCCGCAACCGTCCCTCCGACGCTCAGATCGCTGCGCGGTACATCTCGAAGGTACGCTGCGCCGCGTCCCCCCATGTCCAGGCGGTCGCGTGCTGTCGTCGCGCCGTCCGCAGCGGCTCCGTGTCGCCTCCCGCGGCGGCCCTGCGCAGTTCCTCGGTCCAGGCCGGAACGTCGAGCGCGGGCACCAGCCGGCCCTGGCCGCCGAGCGCCTCGGGCAGCGATGCCGCGTCCGAGGCGACCACGGGGGTGCCGGCGGCCAGCGCCTCGATGACGGGCATCCCGAAACCCTCGTAGATCGAGGGATAGAACATGGCCAGTGCACCCCGGTACAGCGCTGCGAGATCGCTGTCGGAAACGTAGCCGGCAGGGCGCACGCTGCCTTCCTCGACCAGTCGCTCGAGCGTCCGGCCAAGCCGGAGATCGCCCCAGCCCGCGCCGCCCACGACCACGAGCGGCATCGATGCCCGCTCGGCCGCGGGCATCGCGGCGAACGCCTCGAGGAGGGTCCTGAGGTTCTTGCGTGGCTCGAGCGTCGACACCGTGAGCGCAAAGCCCTGATCGGCGAGGCCGAGCCGCGCGAGCGCATCGCCGGGATCGGCGCCGTCGCGGAACGCCCGGCCGACGGCAGGCGGGATGACGTGGAGGCGCGAGCGCGGGATCCCGAAGACCTCGACGATCTCGCCCGCGGTGAAGTCCGAGATCGTGTGGATCGCGGGCGCCTCGCGGCAAGCCTCCTCGACCCAGCGCATCCAGCGGATCCGCGAGCGTGGATGCGTCTCGGGATAACGGATGTAGGAGAGGTCCCAGACCACCGGGATCGTCGCGACCGGCGGGCGGCGCGAGGGAGCGCGATAGATCGATGCATGGAACAGGTCGAGGTCGCGGCCCCCGACGCTCGAGGCGAAGGCGCGAGCTCGCCAGGCGGCGGAGAGGGCATGCGCCGCCGGCACCTGCCGCACGAGGCGCGCTGCCGCCGGCATGAGACGCGCCCTCAGCGATCTCCGGCGAGGCGGGGCGCCACGCTGGTCTTGCCTGCCGGTGTCCTTGTCGGCGTGCGCCGTCACGGCATCGATGAACCCGCGATCGAGGGTCGTCCAGTCGCCATGGCCGAAACCCTCGAACTGCACACCAGCAGGACCGGCGTCGAGCATGGCGTCGAGCAGCCACAGGAGATAGTTCGAGACCCCCGTGTAGGGCGGCCGCAGCGGCGCGATGTCGACCCCGATCCGCATCAGGCGCGGCCTGCGCCGGCAAGGACCTCGGCGTAGACGTCGCCGATGGCGGCGCAGAACGCGGCGGCGCTGAAGCGGGCCAGCGCTCGCTCGCGTCCGGCCCGGCCGAGCCCTGTGGCGAGCGCCGGATCGCCGGCGAGGCGCTGCATCGCGCCGGCCAGCGCGGCGGCGTCTGCGGGCGGCACCGTGAGGGCCTCGCGCCCGTCGCGGGCGACCCATGGCACGGCCGTCGGCAGGGCGGTGTTGATCACCGCCCGTCCGCAGAACATGGCCTCCACCTGGACGAGCCCGAAGGCCTCCGCGGTGGTGATCGAGGGCAGGACGAGCGCCCGGGCCGCCTTCAGGAGCCGTTTCAGCCGGTCATGCGGCACGAACCCCTCGATCCGGACCCTGTCGCCGAGATCGGCGGCCGCAATCTGTCGGCGGAGCGCCGGTTCGTCGGCGCCGGTGCCGCAGATGACGACTTCTGCCTCCACGGCCTTGGCGGCACGGATGAGGATATCGTAGCCCTTGTAGCCGACGAGGCGGCCGACGGCGACGAAAAGCGGCCGCCCTCGCGGCGGCCCGTCGAAAGCCGGGGTCTCCTCCAGCCAGGGCGCCGGGTCGAGGCCGTAGGGCACGACGCGGATCCGGTCGGCATGCGGTGCGAGGTCCACGGAGGTCGCGGCGTTTCTCGGGTGGGCAACGACGATCGCCGCGGCCCGTGTCAACATGCGCTGCAGGGCGGGCCGGTAGATCGGCCGCAGCCATCGCTGGCGGGCGATCTCGGCATGCCAGTGCACGACGACGGGCCGATCGCGAACGAGGAGGAGGCCCGCGTCGCCCAGGGGAAAGGGCGCATGCATCGCCACGAGATCTGCACCACTTGCCGCCCTGGCCAGTGCCGCAGGATACCCGGGTGCCAGCGGCAGCGACAGGAGGGTTCCAAGCGACGCCACACGGCGGACCGGAACACCGTCGATGTCGTCCCGTCGCCCCCGGCCATGCCGCCGCGCCACGAGCAGCTGGTGTCGGAACGGCTCGCCGAGGCCCTCGACCAGCGTGCGGATGATCGCCGGAATGCCGCCCTCGATCTCGGGGCGATAGACCTTGTAGGCATGGAGGATGCGCGGCATGCGGTCCTTCGTCGAATGCCGCGCCTCCGCCGAAGCCCGCCCCGGAGACGGAGGCGGGCCGATGCGACCCGTCGAAGGCGAGACCGGCGGGTTCTGCACCTGCGAAGGGTGCACCGGAGTTGACGTGGCATGCGACGCGCGCATGGCATGAGCGCCTCAGTAGCGGGCCCTGGCGCGAACTCCAAGGCCCGGACCCGCCGACCGTCCTGGGAGGCGGATCGCGGCAGATCGGCGTCGGACGAATGGACCGCCATCCGCTGCCGGAGCCATGCTCGCGCCGACGGCCTCGCGGAGGGCACTCGATGAATGCGCGCCGACCTGACCTTCGCCTTTGCCTCGGGCGCTGCGATCCGTGTTGCGCCCTTCGGCCTTGGCAGGCCGGCATCTTGTAATAGCAAGTCGTTCGGCTCCGTGGGCATGGCAATCGAGCTCGTTTCCACACGGACGACGACTGTCGTCTTCCGGGGTACGGCACACCCCCATGCGCGCTCCCGTCCGTAAGGCCGGGCAATTCCTGACCGACGATCAGACCGAGGTTTCGCGCGTCAGCGCGGCCGCTCGCGCGCGTAGCCCCACGCGGTTGCCACCTGCGCGAGCGCGAGGAGAGCGCTCCGCGCCAACGGCCGCGGACGCCCGTCGCGCAGCGGGTGGACGACGAGGCCCGTGTAGAACCCCGCGCTCGAGAAACGCGGACCTCGGTCCGTTTCTGCCGCCATTCGGGCGTGCAGCTGCCGCGCGCCGCGCCCGTAAGCTGCCTGCTGGCGCCAGAAGCCCGGCAAGCCCATGCCATGGGCGTGATCGACGATCGCGTCCGCGGCATAGACGAGCGATCCCCCTGCCGCCCGCCAGCGCCGGCCGAGGTCGCGGTCCTCTCCAGCGGCGCGCGGAAAGCTCTCGTCGAAGCCGCCGATGCTCTCGAAGGTCGCCCGATCGAAGGCCACGTTGTTGGTGGTGAAGAACGCCGCTTCACCCGCTCCGGCGCCGCCCACGGCGTAGAGGTAATCGCAAAGCGACTGGCTCGCCGCGGCATACACGTTGGACGAAAGGGCGTTCTCGACCCGTCCGCCGACCATCCGGCCCGGCGTGCCCCCCTGCGCGCGGACGAGGGCCCCGAGCCATCCGGCCCGCGGCGCGCAATCGTCGTCGGTCAGGGCTACGAGTTCCGCCACGGTGGCGCGGACGCCCGCGTTCCGCGCCGCCGCCGGGCCGCGGTTGCTCTGCCGGATACAGCGCACTTGGCCGCCAAACCGGTCGCAGACCCCGGCCGCGGGGCGTGCGCCGCCGTCGTCGACGACGACGATCTCGTCCGGTCCTGGGTCGAGCCGCACGAGCGCCGCGAGACAAGCCGCAAGTGCCTCCGGCCGATTGTAGGTGGGAACGACGACGGCGGTCCGCATGGCGGCGGCGTTAGACCGCTCGCGCCGCATCGTCCAGCAGCATGGCAGTCGCTGCGGGACACGACCGCTCGGCCCCGATCACCAGACGTCCCGTTGACGGGGTGGCCTTCCCTCCCACAATGACGGATTTGTAACGGTGGGGGGAGTGCATGTTCGAATCGACGATCACGCGGGGACCCGTGTCGCCGCCGGCGCGCGCGTTGGACTTCGTCGAGCGCGCGTCCCTTCGCTTCCCCGCCTGGGTCTGGGCGCTTGCGCTGAGTCTTCTGGCCGTCGATGCGCTGTGCATGGGCCTTCATTTCTTCGGAACGCTCCTTCGGGAAGGGGCCCTCGGGCCGCCGCGTCCGGAGGCGCTGGGCGACTGGCGCCTCGATCGGGACGGCAGCCTGCCGGAGCGCTTCGAGTACGCGAAGACGGTTCTCCTCATCGGTCTGGCGCTGGTTTGCGCCCGGCTCCGCGGGGTCGCGGTGTTCGGACCCGTCGTGCTGACGGCGGCGGTGCTCCTGCTGGACAACAGCCTGCGCCTGCACGAGCAATCGAAGGCGGTCCTGATGCCGGTGCTCGGCGCATCCAAGGGCCCGGCCGAACTGATCTACATGATCGCCGTGGGAGCCGCGCTGCTGGCCGCACTGTCTTTCGGCGCGATGCGCGCGGCGGCGGACGACCGCCGGATCCTGGCGCTCTTTGTTGCCGTGATGGTGATCCTGGGTGGCTTCGCCGGCGTGGCCGACCTGCTTCACACCCTCTTCGGTTCGGTCTCGAAGCCGGTCGACCTCATCCTCGCCTTCGTCGAGGACGGAGGTGAACTCGTCACTATCACGCTGGCCTGCTTCCTCATCGCGGCGACCGCGGCCGGTCGGGGTGCCTCGCCCGTCGTGTCCCGAAGGGCGCACGAGCGCCGCAATACCTTCCTCGGGGCGATGGGCCGGCGGCAGAAGCACGGATCGGGCCAAGCGTGACACACGCACCGCTCCGCGTATCGGCGCGCGGAGACCCCGCCACGCCGCAGCAGTCGGTCCGGCATCGGCGCGCTTCCCGACCGGAAACATGAGGGCCCGCGACCGGCCGTGACGCCGCGGTTCCGGCGACAACGAACCGCGGGGCGGCGGCGAGATATCCGTCGCAGATCGGTCCGTGACCGGACCGTCGCCGAACCCGGGGCGCTGGTGCCCCCATCTGCTCCGGGATAGCCGGGCATGCCCTCGACAGGAGACGCCGTTGTCCGCCCCCGCCCCGCCTCGCGTCTTGCTTCTTTCCGCGACCCCGCGCGCGGACCGCGGCGGCGTCCAGCGCATGATGGACCGGCTGATGGAGGAGCTGCCCGGCCACGGCTTCGATCCGATCCGCGCCGGGCCCGACGAGACCGCGGAGAGCGATGGGCACCCGCTCCTCCTCACCGCCGCGGCGCGGCCGGCCGGTACCCCGAACCTCGGTGCGCTGCCGGCCGCGTCGATCTCGCTTGGGCGGCTCATCTGGTTCCTGGCGCGGTGGCGGCCGGCGGTCGTCAACCTGCACTTCCTGACCGGCGCCACGCTCTACCTCCTCGCGCTCCGGCCGGTGTTCGGCTACGCGCTGGTGCTCTCCGGTCATGGCGGCGACCTCCTCGATCCGACCCCGGCGATGCGGGCGCGGCTGCCCGGGTTCCTCGCCCGCGCCGATGCCGTGACGGTGGTCTCAGAGGAACTGAGAGAGGTGGCACGGGGGTTCGGCGCCCGCGAAGAGCGGCTGCACCTGATCCCGAACGGCGCCGATACCCGCTTCTGGTGCCCCGGAGCGGCGGCGCCCGTGCCGGGGCGCATCGTCTGCGCCGGACGTCTGCTGCCGATCAAGGGCTTCGACCTCCTCGTCGAGGCGATGGCGGAGCTGCCCGGGGCCGAGGCGGTGATCGCCGGCGAGGGCGACGGGCGCGCCGATCTCGAGGCGCGGATCGCGGCGGCGGGCCTCGGCGACCGGCTACGCCTCGCGGGCCATCTCGAACCTGCGGCGCTTCGCGACGAGCTTCGCCGTGCCTCCGTCTTCGCCATGCCCTCGCGGCGCGAGGGCATGCCGCTGGCGCTGATCGAGGCGCTGGCCTGCGGCACTCCCGCCGTCGCCACCCGCATCGGCGGCATCCCCGACGTGCTGACGCCCGACACCGGGATCGTGGTGCCGCCGGACGACGCCGGCACGCTTCGCGACGCGCTCGCCCGGGCGCTCTCGGGCGAGGCGGGGCTTGACCGCACCGCGGCGCGGGAGCGGGCCGAGACCTTCTCGGACGCCGCCTGCTACGGCCGCTATGCCGCGCTCTACCGTGATCTGGTCAGACCCGGCTAGCCGCGGCCGCGTGTCATCGCCGCGATGGCTTCCGCGCGCAGCCGACGGCCGATCCTCGCCGCCGTCTCGCGTCCGCCCGATGCGGCGGCGAGGATCCGCAGCCGGGCGGACGGTCGGTTGTAAGGCAGGCCCGTCATCACCGGCCATGCGCGCTCGACCAGCGTCTGCTGAAAGGTGCCGCGCAGTCGGACCTCGGGCTCCAGCCGCAGCATCGCGTCGACCCCGGCACCGGTCAGCATCAGGTTCAAGGTGGTTCCGCCGCCGCGGAAGAGATATCGCGTCGGGGCGCTCCAGCAGCCGACACGCTGCTCGAGATAGAGAAGGTCCAGCACGTCCGTCGGCCGCGAACGGACGCCCGCGGGAAGCCCTTCGAGCCACGCCGTCGCGGCCGCGACCGTCTGCGGCACCGCCGGCATCCCCACCCGGCCGAGAAGCGCCGGGGGGGTGATGTCGGGACCGCGGGGCATCTTCCCGCCCCAATAGTAGCCCCGCGCCAGCTCGCCGCCCATGCCGGGCAGGTGAATCTTCCACCCGGCGTACCGGGGCCGTTCTGAGGCGGCTGCATTCATCAGGAACGGCCCCCATTTGGCTTCTCCGAAGCGGACGAAGGCGCGGGCGATGTCTTCCTCGCAAGGCTCGGCGGACCTTGGAGTCGTTCCGAGGACCTCGTGCCGTATCCCGGCGCGCGCGGCGAGTTCCGCGGCGGTCGCGGCGTCCACGCGGGACCAGACGTCGCCGCGCATTGTGGTGAACGTGGTGACCTTGTCCGGTGCCTCGGCGATCAGCGCACGGCAGAGGGCGAGTACGGCGCGCGAATCGCGGCCCGCCGAGAGCGAGATCCGCACCCTGTCGAAGCGCGATCCGATGTCCAGAAGCACGGGTGCCACGCCCGCGATCAGTCGATCCGCCGCGTCCCGCTCCGACGAATAGGGGGCGAGACCCGGCGGCGGCCAGTGTCGAACGGGCGCGAAAGTCTCGAGGTCAAGCAGGTGGTTCGGCAGAAGGCGCTTGACGCCGTGGTACGGGGTGAGACCGAAGCCGTAGAACGCCTTCGTGACCCGCGGATCGACCACGTGGCTGAGCTCGCGGTCCCGGACGAGGTGCGGGATCGGATTCGGTGTCGCGGCCACGCATTCCCGATCGGGGGCGTAGATTACCGAGTGCGCCGCCGCTACGTAGACCCGCGGCCGACCCATGACGATGATTGCCGTCCACGGGCCTTCGAGGCGCGTCGCCGCGATGCGGCCATCTCCGCCGCGGCCGTAGAGGGCCCGGTCGACCTCCGCCTCCGAACAGTCCTGCCCGAGGTCGAGCACCATCTGCCGGCCCGGGTCCGACCGGTCCTGCCGGAGCGCCTCGATGATCCAGCCGACGGGCGCACCGTTCCGGTCGACTGCGGTCGCGACCTTGGCGTCGGGATGCGCCTGCAAGTGCCAATGACCGAGCGTCAGGTGCGTCCAGCCGGGATAGCCCGCCTCGGCCGAGCGCCCGAGGCGCCATTGCCGCGGCAGCTCGCTCGGCTGCAGAGGTGTCAGCGCATCAAGCAACTCGAAGTCGGCCATTTGAGGCAGGAGGCAACGACCCCGGCTGCACGAAGTCAAATGCAGGGCGGACTCCCCAGGATCCGCAAATAGCCACAGGGTACGAGCCCTGCACCGGCAGAGAAGCGAAAGCGACGAGGACGAGGCGGGCCCGTCCTTGCATCCTTCGACCGCCCAAGCCTCGAACGATCTCCGCGATCCGGCACGGGCCGCCGCGGTGCCCGCCGCCGCCCCGGGCGCATCGGCGCGCAAGGGCTTGTCCGCGTCGTGCAGGCCGCATCCAGGACGCCCGTGCGCGTGCGGCGCGCAAGCCCGGCCTTCTTCGCGTCATCGGCGGGAGCGTGGCCGGGCGGGCGTCCGATGCGCCGCAAACCCCCCGAGCGGCGTAGCTCACGTCGATCAGGGGCTCCTGAGCACCCGCGGCACCGATGCCGTCCGGTTCCGCGACCGCGTCGAGGGTGCGGCCCGCGATCCGCTTGCCGAAGCTCGCCCTAGGTTGCACCGCGATGGCCGCTTGCCGCGCGAGGGTCCGGGGATATCGGCGGTCTGCCGGGGTCAGGTCCGCCCCCCTGCGATCGGGCGGGTCCCCGGTCCGCGATGACGGGGGCGTCTTTCGGGGACTGGCCCCGGGGCGCCGAGCGGCGGATAAGCGGGCATGGATCAGGGCAGGGGCGACGATATGGCCGCGGGCGGTCCCGTCTACGTGCTGCCGGGCGAAGCCGAGGCGGCGGGTTTCGCCGCCCGCGTCCGCCGGCGCCTCGGCTGGATGCGGAGCCGATGGTTCGGACGCGCCGCGGCGGCGGGTCTGTCGCCTGCGCTTCTCGGCCAGCGCTACCGTCGCCACGTCCCGGCCGAAGAGGCGGCCGTGTCACGGGACGAGGTGCATCCGAGACGGACCGTCGCGGCGCCGTTGCCGGTGACGGGCCAGGGGGCCGAGGCGCTTGCCGCCGATCCGGGCTGGTTCGGCTTCTCCTTCCGGGACGTGCCGTCGCGTGCCGCGGCCCCGACCGAGGTGCTGACGCTTGCCGGCGTCCGCCTCCTCGCCGGCGCGACTGCGGCGGGAGACTTCGCGCCCGCGATCCTCGATCCGGCGGGCCGCAGCCTCGATCTGCGCGAGATCCGCTTCCGGCCGTTCCACGCCCCCCTGGTGGGACGCGCCCCCGACCTCCGGCGCCGCCGTGCCGTCTGGATCGCCGAGCGGGTGTTCGAAAATTATGCGCACTGGTTCACCGCGCATCTTGGCAAGCTGGTGCTCCTGCGCGACCGCGGGATGCTCGACGACCTCGTGCTTCCGGCCGACCGCCCGGCCTGGCTCGACGCGAGCCTCGCCCGTATCGGGGTCGCGCCTGCGACCGAGCTGCCCCGCGGCGGCGTGCTGGCGGCCGACGAACTCGTCGTGATCGCCTGCGACCGGTTCCGGCCCGAGCTTCTCGGCCCGGCCCGGGACGCCGCCGCGGACCCCCCCCGGGGACCCGAGGCCCGGGTCTTCGTCAGCCGCCGGTCCGCCCGAGGCCGGCGGCTCCTGGGCGAGGCGGAGCTGGTGCCGGTCCTCGCCCGGCACGGCTTCGACATGGTGGAGATGGAGCGGCTGTCGTGGGAGGATCAGGTGGCGCTGATGGCACGGACGCGCGTGATGCTGGCGCCGCATGGGGCGGGGCTCACGAACATGCTCTTCTGCGCCCCCGGCACGACCGTGATCGAGATCGCCGACCCCGCCTATCCGAACCCCAACTTCTACGCGATGGCGGCCGCGCTCGGGCACCGCTACGGCCTCGTCGCGGGCCGCGGGGTGGGCCCCGGGCATCCCCTGCGCCAGGATCTGACGGTCGAAACGGCAGCGCTTGCCGCGGCGCTGGAGCGGTTGTGAGGCCCGGGCGTCCGGCATGCGAGACCGGGAACGGTTATCCGTCCGCCATGGCGGGAGAGTCCTGCCGGGGCCTGCGGAGATACGATCCGTGAGCCTGTCGGTGGTCATCCCCTGCCGGGACGGGGCGCGGTTCCTCGCCCAGACGCTGCGCTCGGCGCTCAATCAGACGCGGCCGCCCGACGAGATCGTCGTTGTAGACGATCGCTCGACCGACGAGAGCCGCGCCATTGCCGAGCGGTTCGGGCCGCCCGTCCGGGTGCTCTCCGGTCCGGCCAAGGGGGCGGCCGTGGCGCGCAACACCGGGGCCGCGGCGACCGCGGGCGCGCAGCTGATGTTCCTCGACGCCGACGATCTGTTGACGCCGCCGACGCTCGCGGTGCTCGAAGCGGCGCTGCGGGGGCAAGAGAAGGCAGTCGCGCTCTGCCCTTGGGACCGCTACGAGCTTGCCGGTTCGAGGGCCGAGGGGGAGGTGTGGATCGCCCGGCCCCCCTCGGCGCCGCTTCGGCGGCCGGGGCAGGACCTGCTCGCGGCCTGGCTCACCGGGCACTACTCGCCGCCCTGCGCGGTGCTCTGGACGCGCGCGGGCTTCGACGCCTCCGGCGGCTGGCTGCAGGCGGCGGGGCTCGATGACGACGGCAATCTGATGCGCCGGGCGCTCGCCCGCGGCGTCCCCGACTTCTGGGCGCCGGACGGGCTCGCACTCTACCGTCGGCTTCCGGGCGAGATGCAATCCTACTCGGCCGCGCTCCGCGAGCCGTTTGGCCTACGCTCGCGCATATCCTCGCTGACCGACACCGTGGAGGAACTCGCGCGGACAGGCAGGCTGGCGCGCTACCGGGCGCCGCTGGCCGAGGCGTTCGCTGTTCTCGCCCGAGACGCGGAAGGGACGGAGGTCGCCCCCGAGGTCGCGACGCTCGCCGCCCGCGCCGGGGGCGCGCCGCCGGGCCGCGCAATGCTGAGCAGGGGCGGGGCGTTTCGGGCCCGGATCGCGGCGCGCCGGGCCGAGTGGC
>CAYMRW010000023.1:0-15970 GCA_964392825.1 uncultured Rhodobacterales bacterium | reverse complement strand
GCGACGTCATCTCGCTCGGCGAGACCTTCGGCTGGATCTCGTCGCTCGGCGCCCGCTACGTCGGCGTGGTCACGCGCGATGGCAAGGAGTACCTGATCCCGAACGAGGATCTCATCACCGGACAGGTGGTGAACTGGTCGCACTCGAACCGTTTCGTGCGCCTCGACATCTATTTCGGCACCGCCTACGGCGACGATCCGCACCTCGTGCGCAAGGTGGCGGTCGAGGCCGCGGCAGGCGTCAAGCGCGTGCTCTCCAGCCGGTCGCCGGTCTGCCACATCGTTGGCTTCGGAGACTCTTCGGTCGACTACATCCTGCGGTTCTGGATCGACGACCCGACGGGCGGACTGACCAACATCCGCGGCAACGTCTATCTAGCGCTTTGGGACGCCTTCCGGGCAAACGGCATCACCATCCCGTTCCCGCAGCGCGAAGTGAAGGTTCTCGAGGGCAGCTCCGTGCAGACGGTGCAGACCACCCTCCGCGACGCCGCCGAGTAGCGGCTCAATGGTTGCGCAGCGCGTCGATCAACTCATCCTTCGTCATGTCCGACCGGCCGTCGATGCCGATCTCCTGCGCCCGTTCGTAGAGGTCGTCCTTGGTCCAATCCTCGTAAGAGGGCGCCTTGCCGCCCTTGCGCCCGGGATGCATCTCGTCGGACGCCTGCGCGTTGGCGATCCGCGCCGCCTTTTCCTTGCTTGCGCCGTCCTGCCGCAGGCTCTCGTAAGTCTCGTCGTCCTTGATCTGGGGTCCGTGGTTCTTGGCCATGACGGGCACCTCCTCCATCGCGTGCAGGGAACGAACCGGACGTAACGGCGTTCCCCACACGGTGACGGGAACCCCCGGGGGGGCTTTTCTGTTGCATGGTATCGCCCCCAACGTCCGAGGTATCCCGTGACGCAGCAAGAGGCCGCGGTCAGCGCTCATGACCACAAGCATGCCGAGGACGACGTTTCGGCCATCGAGCAGGAGGCCGAGGAGCAGTCGGTCACCGACGCGACGCGGCTATCGGCTCGTCTGATCTACGAGGTCATCCGCCGCGACGGCGAGGAGGAACTGGCGCGCCCGACGCAATCGCTGATCTGGTCGGGATCCGCGGCCGGCATCCTCATCAGCTTCAGTGTCATCGGCGAGGCTATATTCCGGGCCCACCTGCCCGAAAGCACGTGGCGCTTTCTCCTCGAGAACCTCGGCTACAGCCTCGGTTTCCTGCTGGTCATCATGGGGCGCATGCAGCTCTTCACCGAGAATACGATCACCACGGTGCTGCCCCTCATGTCGCGGTTCTGCTGGGAATGCATTCGCGGCACGCTCCGCCTCTGGGGTATCGTCCTGGCGGCCAACATCGTGGGCGCGTTCGTCGCGGCCGGCTTCATCCTCTGGACGCCGGCGTTTCAGCCCGAGGTCGTGGAAGCCATCGACGCGCTGTCGCACCATGCGCTCGACATGGGTTTCTTCGAGGCCATCTTCCGCGCGATGCCGGCGGGCGTGCTGATCGCGGCGCTGGTCTGGATGATGCCGTCGGTGCCGGCTTCCGACATCATGATGGTCGTCATCTTCACGTGGCTGATCGCCGCGGGCGACTTCGCCCACGTCGTCGCCGGCTCGGTGGAGATGGCGTTCCTGATCCTGTCGGGGCAGATCAATCTCTTCGCGGGTTTCGGCGGCTTCTTCATACCGGTCCTGCTTGGGAACATCATCGGCGGCACCGCGGTGTTCACGATGATGGCGTGGGCACAGGTTGCCAACGAGCTTCGCCACCGCCGTCGCAGGCGGCACACACATGCCGAACTTCAGCGTGAGCAAGCTGGCACAACCTCCTGAACGCGGCTACCAAGGGCGCTGATCGGTTCTCGGGGGTGGTGGGTTGATCGGTCCCAAGCGTGTTGGTCTTCTGACCGCCCTGGCTTTCGGGCCGGCGACGATGAGTCCCGTAGGGGCGCTCGACAACGTCACCATCGTCGCCCCCGGCGTCGAGAACGACCTTGCCGAGCGCCTGCGGAACGCATCCCTGCTGGCGAGCATCCCGGAGGAGGACGCCACCGAGGTGCAGGAGGTTCTGGCGGCCGCCCGCGCCGAGTACGCCCGGATGCTGGGCGTCCTCTATGACGAGGGCTATTTCGGCGGCGTCGTGAACGTGCTCGTGGACGGGCGAGAGGCCGCGGACCTGTCCCCGCTCGACCCCCCCGGATCGATACGGAGCATCGAGTTGCGGGTTCAGCCGGGCCCGCGGTACCGCTTCTCCCGTGCGGAGGTCGACCCGCTGGCGCCCGACACCGAGTTGCCCGAGGGCTTCGCGCTGGGCGAGCCGGCGCGGGTTCCGGCCATCCGCAACGCCGTGACGGACTCGGTGAGTGCCTGGCGGGATGCCGGCTATGCCAAGGCCGACGTGGCCGCGCAGGAAATCGTGGCACGGCATCCGGAACAGCGCGTCGAGGCGTCGATCGACGTGGCGCCGGGCCCGCGAGTGCAGTTCGGCCGGTTCGACGTAGTGGGCAACGAACAGGTGCGCGAAGGCGCGATCCGACGCATCGCGGGTTTTCCGGAGGGCGAGCGCTTCTCGCCCGAGCGCATGGAGCGCAGCGCGCGCCGGCTCCGCGACACCGGCGCGTTCCGTTCGGTCGCTCTGTCCGAGGCGGAGGACCTGCAGCCGGGCGACGTCCTGCCGATCACCGCGACGGTCGTCGAGGAGGAGCCGCGACGCTTCGGTTTCGGCGCCGAGTACGACTCCTCGGATGGCGCGTTGCTCTCGGCCTTCTGGCTCCACCGCAATCTGCTGGGCGGCGCCGAGCGGTTGCGGTTCGACGCTCAGGTCGGCGGCGTCGGCAGCCGCCGCGAGGAGGGGGAGTTCAATCAGGACGGGATCGACGCGAGCCTCGGCGTGGCCTTCACCCGCCCGGCGACCCTCAACCCCGACACCGACTTCGTGATCGGGCTGTCCGCGTCGCAGGACAACGAGCCCGACTTCTCGTCGCAGTCGCTGGCCTTCTCGACCGGCTTCTCGCGGAACATCCGCGACCGCTTCATCGCCGAGGCCCGCGTCGGCTATCTCTACTCCCGCGACGAGGACGAGCGGGGGGTGACGGAGTACTCGCTCCTCACGTTCCCGCTCTCCGCCAGTTCGGACCGGCGAAACGACCAGCTGAACCCGACCGGCGGCTGGTACGCGGCGGCGGGCGCGACGCCGTTCGTCGGGCTGAACGACGCCTCGGGCACCGGCGCGCGGCTGACCGGCGACGGGCGGGTGTATCTTGGCTTCGGCGAGGACGACCGGTTCGTCGCGGCGGCCCGGCTCCAGGTTGGCTCGATCGTCGGCGCCGAACTGCTCGACGTGCCGAACGACTACCGCTTCTACTCGGGCGGAGGCGGAACCGTGCGCGGCTTCGAGTACGAGTCGCTCGGCGTGACGCTGGGCGACGGTATCGATTCAGGCGGGGCCAGCTTCTTCGCCGTCTCGGGCGAGGCCCGGATCGGCGTCACCGAGAACATTCAGGGCGTGGCATTCGTCGACTACGGCTATGTCGGCGAGAACTCGTTCTACGACGACACCGGCGACGACCAAGTCGGCGCCGGCCTCGGCGTGCGCTATGTCACGCCCATCGGGCCGATCCGGCTCGACGTCGCGGTGCCGGTCTCGGGCGAATCCGAGGCCGACTATCAGGTCTACGTCGGCATAGGACAGGCGTTTTGAGACGCTTCCTCATCCCGCTCGCGCTGATCGTGCCGCTCGCAGTGGCGGCGCAGGAGGATCGCGGCCTGTTCGGTCGCATCTTCGGCGGTGGCGACGAGACCGAGGAGGGGGGGAACGGCGGCGGATTCCTCGAACGCCAGCTCGAGAACGCGCTCTCGGGCGCCGGGCGCGAGGTGACGGTGACCGGGTTCGAGGGGGCGCTCTCCTCGCGCGCCACTCTGGAGGAGCTCACCATCGCCGATGACGAGGGCGTCTGGCTGACGCTGCGCGACGTCGTGCTCGACTGGAACCGTTCGGCCCTGCTGCGCCGCCGTCTCGACATCAGCGAGCTAGCGGCGGGCGAGATCCTCCTGCCGCGCCTGCCCGAGTCCGAGGAGGAGGGACCGACCGTGCCGTCGCCCGAGGCGCAGGGCTTCTCGCTTCCGGAGCTTCCGGTGGCGGTCGAGATCGACAGTCTCGACGTGGCGCAGATGGAGCTCGGCGAGCCGCTCTTCGGCGAGGAGGCCGTCATCAGCCTGTCGGGCGAGGTGGCGCTTGCCGACGGGGAAGGCGCGGCCGACATCCGCGCCGAGAGGATCGATGGCAGCGAGGGCGTGATCTCGCTCGCGGCCTCGTTCGACAACGAGAGCGAGGATCTGAACATCGCCCTCGACGTGCGCGAGGGCGAGGACGGGATCGTCGCCAACCTGATCGACCTTCCGGGTCGCCCGTCGCTCGAGCTCGTCGTCGACGGCGAGGGGCCGCTCTCCGACTTCTCGGCCGAGATCGCGCTCGCCACGGACGGGGCGGAGCGCTTGGCGGGGACGGTCCAGCTCGGCCGGGCGGACGAAGGGCGCACCTTCGCCGTCGATCTCGGCGGCGACATCGCGCCCGTGTTCGTGCCGGAGTACCGCGAGTTCTTCGGCCCCGAAGTGGGGCTCGTCGCCGCCGGTTCGACGCTGTCCGGGGGCGGCGTCCGCATCGACACGCTGCGACTGAACGCGGATGCGTTGTCGCTCGAGGGGCAGGCGGCCATCGGCAGCGACGGCCTGCCGGACCGCATCGCGCTCGCCGGCCAGATCGCCAGCGGCGAGGGGGCGCCCGTCCTGCTTCCGCTGCCGGGGCCGCCCACCCGCGTCGGCGAGGTCGCGCTGGACGCGCAGTTCGACGCGAACGAGGGCGAGGACTGGCAACTCGACCTCGTGGCGACCGACATCGCGCGGGAGGGCTTCGATGCGGCGCGCGTCGCGCTCGAGGGCACCGGACGCATCGCCGCATCGCCGCGCAGGGTGACCGCCGATCTCGACTTTGCCGCGCAGTCGCTGAGCCTCGCCGACGGCGGCGCGCAGGCGGCGCTGGGCGAAGACGTGAACGGCGTGGCCGAGATCGCCTGGACCGAGGGCGAGCCGGTGGTGATCGATCTGCTGACCGTCGACGGCGAGAGCTACGGCCTCGAGGCGTCGGGGCAGGTAGCCTTCGGCGAGGCGCTCAGCGTCGAGGGCGAGGCGACCGCCTCGGCACGCGACCTGTCGGCCTTCTCGGGGCTCGCGGGGCGGCCGCTCGAGGGCGCCGTCGACGTCACGCTCGCAGGCTCGGGCGATCCGCTCGCCGGGCAGTTCGACGTTACCGTGGACGGCGAGACGCGTAACCTCGCGGTCGGCATTGCCGAGCTGGACCCGCTCCTCGATGGCGAGGGAACGCTGCGTCTGGTCGCCGACCGCACCGAGACCGGCACCCGAATCGAGACGCTCCGCGTCGAGACCCCGCACCTCCTCGTCTCGGGGGACGGCACGCTGGCGACCGGGTCGAGCGAGATCGACGTCAGGGCCACGATCAACGACACCTCGCTGATCGCCGCGAGCCTCGAGGGGCCGGCGGAACTGACGGTCTCTGCGGATGAGGTGGCGAGCGGCTACGCCTTCGACCTGGGCGCGGACGCCTCGGGGGCCCGGATCGCCGTCGATGGAACCGTCGACTGGCTGGACCTCGACCCGACGGTCGAAGCCCGGTTCGAGGCGTCGATCGCCGACCTCGCGGCGTTCTCGGGCCTTGTCGACCGGCAGCTCGCCGGCAGCGTCGAGGCCGAAGGCGACGTGCGGACGAGCTTCGATCTCGCGAGGGCCTCGCTCGAGGCCGCGGTGGAGGCGTCGGACGTCGAGTTCGGCGACGCCCGCATCGACGAGCTCCTCGCCGGGACGACCGAGATCGACGTGGATGCAGTCCGCAGCGGCGAGACGGTGCTGATCCGCTCGGCACGCCTCAACTCGGCCGACGCCCAGGTGATTGCAGAGGGGCGGATCGAAGATCTCACCGGCACGCCGGTCTTCGACGGCGATCTCAACGTCACGTCTGACGACATCGCGCCGTTCTCCGGCCTCGCCGGGCGGGACCTCGACGGCGCGATCTCGGCGGACGCCTCGGGCCGCGTGGCCACAGACCTGTCGCGGTTCGATCTCGCCCTCGACCTCGCGGCGACCGACCTCGATCCGGGCGTCCCGGGCGCGTCGGAGGCGTTGGCCGGACGGACGGTGCTGGCAGCGGAGGCGTCGCGCGACGGGTCACGGGTCGAGGTCGACCGGCTGTCGCTGCAGAACCCGCAGGCTTCGCTCGAGGGATCCGGCGTCGTGACCGGTCTCGACGCCGCGCCGGCCTTCGACGGGACGGTCTCGGCCGAGGCGCCCGACCTCTCTGTGTTCTCGGGCCTCGCCGGTCGCGAGCTCGACGGCACGCTCGATGCCCGGTTCGAGGGTGAGGTCGCGACCGACCTGAGCGTCGTCGACGCGATCCTGACCGCCCGCGGGCGCGAGCTCGACCTCGGTCTGCCCGGGCCGCCGCTCCTGCCCGGCGAGGTCGCGCTGGATGTCGAGGCGGTGCGCGAGGGCGATACGGTGACCCTGTCGCAGCTGTCGCTCGACAGCGGCAATCTCACCGCTGAGGGGGCGGGGCAGCTCAGCGGCCTGTCGGGCACGCCGGTCTTCGACGGACGGATGGCGCTCGGCGCCGAGACAATCGAGCCGATCGGCGGTTTCGTCGGCCGTCCGCTGGCGGGCTCGATCGACGCCGAGGCCTCGGGATCGTTCGCGACCGACCTCTCGCGGTTCGACGTCGTCGCCGATGCCGAGGCTGCGGGCCTGCAGATCGGCCAGGCCGATATCGACCGGCTGCTCGCCGGGACCACGACCGTCGACATCGACGCCTCACGCGAGGACGGCGTGGTGACGATCCGTGCGGCCGAGTTCGACGCGCCCGGCCTCGTCGCGACCGCAACCGGGACGTTGGGGGAGAGCGGGTCGCAGATCGACGTTTCGGCACGGCTCGCCGACATCGGGCCCTATGCCCCGGATTTCTCGGGACCGGTGTCGATCGACGGCACCATCGCGCAGCAGAACGGCACGATCACGGTCGACCTCGACGCGGAGGGCCCGGGCGGCATCGGCGCGACCGTCACCGGCGACATCGACCCGTCGCAGCCGGTGCTTGATCTGTCGATCGAGGGTCAGACGCCGCTCGCCGCCGCGAACCGTTTCACCCAGCCCCGCGCGTTGAGCGGCCAGGCCACGTTCGACGTGTCGGTGCAGGGGCCGCCCGGGCTCGACGCGGTCTCGGGCACGGTGCGAACGAGCGGCGCGCGCTTCGTCGACCCCGCCCTCGGCATCGTGCTTGAGGGCATCGATCTGACCGCGAACCTCGATGGGAGCACGATCGGCTTCGACGGGACCGCGACGGTCAACGCAGGAGGCTCCCTCGCCGTCGACGGCAGCGTCGGTCTGACCGGCAATCTGCCCGCCGACATCTCGGTGGCCTTGAACGGCGTTGTGCTGCAGAATCCCGAACTCTACACGACCAGCATCACCGGCGACATCGGCTTTGTCGGGCCGATCCGCGGCGGCGCGCTGATCTCGGGCGAGCTCGCGCTTGGCGAAACGGAGATACGGGTACCCTCCACAAGCGCCGGTGCGGGCGGTCCGATCCCCGAGATCACGCATGTCGGTGAACCGGCGGCGGTCCGGGCCACGCGGCAGCGGGCGGGCCTGCTGCGGCAGAGCCTCGACGGAACCGAGAGCCTGAACGAGCGGCGGCGGACGGCGCACAATCTCGATATCGGCATCGTCGCGAACAACCGGATCTTCGTGCGCGGCCGCGGTCTCGACGCCGAGCTCGGCGGGTCGCTGCGCGTGCGCGGCACGACGACGGACGTCGTGCCTTCGGGGCAGTTCGAGCTGGTGCGCGGACGCCTCGACATCCTTGGCCAGCGGCTTGATCTCGACGAGGGTTCGATCCGGCTTCAGGGCGACTTCGTGCCGTTCATCAATCTGACCGCGGTGACGGAGACGGGGGACGTGACCGTGTTCGTGGTGGTCGAGGGGCGCATCTCCAGTCCCGACATCCGGTTCCTTTCGGAGCCCGACCTCCCCGAGGACGAGGTGCTGGCGCAACTGCTGTTCGGCCGGTCGGTCGACGAGATATCGCCGCTGCAGGCGGCGCAGCTGGCCTCGGCCGTGGCGCAACTCGCGGGTGGTGGACCGGGCCTTGGCGATACCCTGCGGCAGAACCTCGGCCTCGACGATCTGGATTTGACGGCAGGAGAGAACGGCGGTGCGGCCGTGCGTGCCGGGAAGTACCTGACCGACGACATCTACACCGACGTCATCGTCGACAGCGAGGGCGAGACCCAGCTGAACCTCAACTATGAGGTCACGGACTCGTTCACGGTGAAGGGCGGCGTCGACGACGAGGGCGGAACGAGCCTCGGCATCTTCTTCGAGCGCGACTACTAGACCGACGGCCGGAAGTATGACGGCGCCGGGCATTCGGACCGGATGACCCAGGAACCGTCGCGGCCGCGCATGGCGCTTCAGATCAGCGAATGCTCCTCGCCGTAGTCGCTCGGCCGGAACTCGACCGTGAGGGTGTAGGTTTCGGCCGTCTCCTCGATCTCGAGCTCGGCGGCGAGCTGCACGGTGAAGGCGTCGATGAGCTTCTGCCCGAGACCGCCCGAGTCCGGCGTCTCGGGGTAGCGCGCACCGGGGGCCACGCTGTTGCAGATCTCCAGCCGGACGAGGCCGTCGTCTTCCGAGAGACGGACCGCAATCCACGGCGGGCTACCGTCGGACGGGGCGCCGAGATGCTTGACGGCGTTCGTGACCGCCTCGACCGTCAGGAGGGCGAGGGGGACGGCGAGGTCGGGGTAGAGGCGCGTCTCGCTCATCTCGGCCTTGACTTCGATCTCGATGCCGGACGCCGCCTTTGTCGCCACCTGGCGCGCCAGCGCAGCGACCAGTTCGTCGGCGCGGATCTTCGAGAGAGCCGGGGCCTGGTAGAGCGAGGCATGGATGGTCGAGAGGGCCATGATCCGGTCCTGCAAACGGCGCAGCACCCGCTTGGTCTCGGCGTCCCCGGCGGCGCGGATCTGCATGTTGTTCATCGACGAGATGAGCTGCAGGTTGTTGCGGACCCGATGGTAGACCTCTCTCAGCAGGAGGTCCTTCTCTCTCAGCGAGTTCTCGAGCTCGGCCTCCTCCCGCTGGATCGTGTGCGCCATCGTCACGAAGGTCTCGGTCACCTCGCGAAGCTCGGACGGCAGGGTCGCGTCCTCGGGCTCGGTCTCGATGCGGCGAAAGCGGGAGAAGACCCGCATCCGTTTGCGCAGGCGCCGCACGTGGCCGATGACGAGGCGATGCACCGCGAAATAGGCAACGGACATGCTGGCGATCCACATGAGCACCGGCAGGAGGATCGTCGGCAGCGTCCAGCGCAGCAGGTCGCCAGGCCCGGTTCCGATCGATTGCGGCCAGACGGTCAGCGCATAGACGGTCCCCTCCACAATCGGGGTCACGCTGTAGATCAGTTCCCGGCCTCCGGCGGATGTGTCCCGGAAAAGGGTCGACCGGCGGCCGACGAACTCGACGAGCGAATGGTTCTGCGGCAGCAGGTCCGACGCGTTGGCCGCAAGGGTCGCGGTCAGGATCTGCCCCTCTTCGTTGAACGTCAGGATGTCGATGGGAACGCGGTCCGGATTGATGTCGGCGTCCGGCGCCAACGTGCTGTGCGTCAGCGAGGTGGTGAGAAAGCCTACGATTTCAACGCCGTCCCGTTCGGTGACCGGCACCGTGATCAGGACGGCGGGCTTCTGCGTGACGTAGCCGCGCTCGGTCGCCTGGACGAGGAGGCGCGGGCGGGAGATGAGGTCGAGGAACACTGGACTGTCGGAGAAATCACGCTCGGCGTCACCTGCGGATGTGCATGTCATCACGCCCGACACCGGAATGAATCCGGCAAAGTGGATGGTCTCGAGACCCTCGGTGACGTCCGCCAAGTGGTTCCGGCACCGCTCGAGCGGCTCGAGGTTGTCGGGCAGGGTGGTCGCGATCGCCTGCGCCGCGCCGAGCGCGGAATGGATGACGCTGCGCTCGCCGCGGGTGACGCGGAGCGCTTCGCCGATCAGCGCCTGATCGAGCCGCTGCGTCGCCTCGTCGAGGACGCGGTAGGACTGGACGATCGCGATCAGTCCGAGCGGCAGGATCGCCAGCGAGAGAAGCGCACCGATGCGGGCACCGAGCGAGTCCAGCCGACCGAACCAGACGCCCCCGGTTGCCATCATGATGGAGCTATACCCTGGACGGGCCTGCCGCGATCACTGCAACCGTCGCGCTGTCGGTGATCGACAAGTCCTCGTCCTCCGCCAGACCAAGGAGTTCCGTGAGACGCCGACGGCCCCGGTTGGCGCGGCTCTTGATGGTTCCGACGGCACAGCCGCACATTCCCGCGGCTTCCTCGTAAGAAAAGCCGGACGCGCCGACGAGGATCAGCGCCTCGCGCTGCTCGTCGGGCAGCTTGTTGAAGGCGACGCGAAAGTCCTTGAACGCCAGACGCCCGTCATGCGCGGGCTTCTCGGACAGCGCCGCCGCGAAATGCCCGTCGACATCGGCGACCTCGAACTTCGCCTTGCGCCGGTCCGAATAGAACGTGTTGCGCTGGATCGTGAAGAGCCAGGCGCGCATGTTGGTGCCCGGAGAGAACTTAGTGATGTTCGCCCAGGCCTTCTCGATGGTATCCTGCACCAGATCGTCCGCCGAGGCGGAGTTCCGTGTCAGCGACAGGGCGAACGCCCTGAGCGCCGGAAGGTGGTCGACCAACTCGTCGCGAGGATCGGCGATCTCTTTCGTCATTTGTGGCTGTCCTGCTCCCTCAGCTTGTCCAGCAACTGCTGAAGCCGGCCCGGGATCGGCTCGCTGGCCGCCTCCTCGTAGACACGACGCAAATTCTCGTCGATCTGGCGCATCGCCTTCGCGCCCCTTTCCCGCTCGCTCATGCTTGCTACACCGTTGCTCCCGACCACGCCAGATGCGCGCGGAGAGCACCAAATTTGTTCCCGCCAAGGAACAAAGCCTGGGGTGAAGCTTTTGTTCCTCGGACGATTTGAATTTCTTGGGGACATGATAATGGACGCACCGGCCGACGGGCAGGGCATCGCGGACGCGATTGCGGTACAGCTTCCTTACCTGCGCCGCTACGCGCGGGCGCTCACGGGCAATCAGGAGACGGGCGATCGTTACGCGGTGGCGACGCTCGAGGCGGTGATCGAGGATCGCGCCATCCTCGACGGCTCGCTGTCGCCGCGTATTGCCCTTTTCAAGGCGTTTCACGCGATCTGGGCGAGCGCGGGACAGCCAACGTCGGGCGAGAGCGACACAAGGCTCGAGGCCGCGGCGCAGGATCACATGGCGACGCTGACCCCCAATGCGCGGGAGGCGCTGCTGCTCAACACGATCGAGGGTTTCGACCACCGAGCCATCGGCGCGATCATGCAGATCGATCCCTCCGAGGCGGCCGAACTGGTCGAGATCGCGGTGCGGGAGATGGAATCCTCGGTCAGCGGCCGCGTGATGATCATCGAGGACGAGGCGATCATCGCCATGGACATCCACTCCATCGTGGCGGAGATGGGCCACGAGATCACCGGCATCGCCCGCACCCGCGACGCCGCGGTCGAGATGGGCGTGCGGGACCGGCCCGACCTGATTCTCGCCGACATCCAGCTTGCCGACAAATCGTCGGGCATCGACGCCGTCAACGATCTGCTGGCGCAGTTCGGAGAGATCCCGGTCATCTTCATCACAGCCTTCCCGGAGCGTCTCCTGACCGGCGAGCGGCCGGAGCCTGCGTTCCTCATCTCCAAGCCCTACGGCGAGGAGGAGGTGCGCGCCGCGGTTAGTCAGGCGATGTTCTTTTCCTCGACCGAGACGCTGAAACAGGCCGTCTGAGGCGACCTTCACATGTCTTCCGGGATCGCAGGGGGCTCCTCCCTGTCCTGGGGGGGCTGGCTCAGGCCCGTCGCCTGTTCGCGCCGGCGGCGGGCGTTCCGCTCGAGCTTGGCGTTGAGCGCCCCGCCGAGCAGCACGGCATAGGCCGAGATGTAGAGCCAGAGCAGCAGGATCACCGCCGCGCCGAGCGTGCCGTAGATCTCGTTGTAGCGATTGAAGTTCTGGATGTAGAACGAGAACGCCAGCGACGCGGCGATCCAGATCCCCAGGGCGACGAACACCCCCGGGGTCAGCCACCCGGACCGCTGGAAGCCGTCGCGGTTCGGCCCGTACCGGTAGACGAGGCCCAGGCCCATTATCATGACGACGGCGGCGATGCCCCAGCGCGAGGCGATCAGGAGCGACTGGGTCAGGGTTCCCGGCGGCAGGAAGGCCATGATGATCGGCACGATGACGACGCTCGCGAGGGCGACGATGGCCACGCCGCCGATTGCCAGGGTGAGAACGATCGGTGCCAGCCATTGGCGCATGCCCATCCGGTTCGAGCGCCGGTAGACGGCGTTCAGGCCCCGGATCAGCGCCTCGGTGCCGGCGCGGCTCCACCAGACGGCCGCGCCGGTGGAGAAGAGGGTTGTCCAGCCGAGCGTCGAGTCGTTCGCGGTGGCGAGACGCATGACCTGCCGGTCGATCAGGCGGAACGCCTCGTCGGGCAGGAGTTCGGCCAGAACGTCGAGCATCTCGTCGATGACGAGCGGGTCGGCGAAGAAGCCCCAGATCGCGAAGATCGCGGCCATGGCCGGAAACAGCGCCAGCATCCCCCAGAAGGCGACACCCGCCGCGATCAGACCGATGTTGCGCTCGTTGAGTTCCTGCATGGCCCGCCCCAGGGCGTCCCACAACTCGCGCAGCCTTGAGGTCTCCGTCTCGCCCAATCCGCGCTCGCCTTGCTTGCCTCTCGATCGACCTTAGCCTGATTTCAGAGCTTGTGCAGTCGCATCTGGCGCAGGAGCACCTCAAGCCGGAGTCTGGCGCCGTTGAGAAACGCCGGCGTCGATGTTATGTTCGAGACAGGCCCAGCGCCGGGGCGGAAATGTCGGCGTGCTGCACAGGAGGACAATGGTCTGTCCCAGTACAACGGCGCGGTTCTACCCGAAACCGCCTGGAAGCCCGGTTTGACGGGTCTTCCCCACGCGCAGGAGTTCAACCTCCTGAGCATCGTTCGTTCCTCACTCGACGACGACAAGGCAGAGGATGTCGTGGAGATCGACCTCCACGGCAAGTCGGAGATTGCCGACTGGATGCTGATCGCGTCGGGCCGTTCCTCGCGGCAGGTGGGGGCGATCGCTGAGAAACTCGTTGAGCGCATCAAGGCCGCGACCGGTCGTTCCGCCAAGGTCGAGGGCAAGGAGACTGCCGACTGGGTGCTGATCGACGCGGGCGACGTCATCGTCCACGTTTTCCGTCCGGAAGTGCGGGAGTTCTACCAGCTCGAGAAGATGTGGATGACGCCGTCCGGGCCCGTCGAACGGACGAACGCCCTCGGCTGACGGACGGGCGGTCGCCGCGGTGCGGATCCGCATCTGCGCCGTCGGCCGCCTTCGTGACGCGCCCGAGGCCGCGCTCGCGGCCGACTGGCAGCGCCGCTTCGATCGGGCCGGTCGTCCGCTCGGCCTGGGACCGCTCGAGATCGTGGAGATCGATGACCGGAAGGGCGCAGACGTGGCCGAGCGCCTCCTGCGCGCCGTCTCGGACGCTGCAATCCTCTGCGCCCTCGACGAGCGCGGGGAGCAGATGACCTCCCCTGGGTTCGCCGAGAGCGTCGCGCGCTGGCGGGATGCCGGATCGGGCGCGCTGGCCTTCGCGATCGGCGGTGCCGACGGCCTGCCGAGCACCATCTCCGAGCGCGCGGATGCCTGCCTGTCCCTCGGGCGGATGGTCTGGCCGCATGCCCTCGCGCGCGCCATGCTGACCGAACAGCTCTACCGGGCCGCGACGATCCTGGGCGGTGGCCCCTACCATCGCGGCTGACATCCCCCGGGCTTAGAAGGCCGTGCTTCATGCTTTCCCCCGGGGCGAAGGCACGGTACGCCCGGCGCATGGCGAAACCCGTGATGCTCTGCATACTCGACGGCTGGGGCCTCAGCGAGACGACGGCCGCGAACGCCCCGGCGCTGGCGAAGACCCCGACCTTCGACCGCATCTGGGCCGAGTGCCCGCACGCGACGCTGGTCACGCACGGACCCGACGTCGGCCTGCCCACGGGTCAGATGGGCAATTCCGAGGTCGGCCACACCAACATCGGGGCCGGGCGCGTCGTCGCCATGGACCTCGGGCAGATCAGCCTCGCCATCGAGGACGGATCGTTCTTCCGCGAGCCCGCGCTGATGGACTGGATCGAGGCGGTCCGGGCGGACGGCGGCGCGGCGCATCTCTTCGGCGTCGTCTCGGACGGCGGGGTGCACGCCCATCTCGACCACATGGTCGCGGCGGCGCGCGCGGTCACCGACGCCGGGCTTTCCTGCCGCATCCACGCAATCACCGATGGGCGCGACGTACCGCCGAGATCGGCGGACCGCTTCGTTCCCGAGCTCGAGGCGGCCCTGCCCGCCGGCGCACGCATAGTGACCGTGATCGGGCGCTACTTCGCGATGGACCGCGACAACCGCTGGGCCCGTGTCCGCCGTGCCTTCGACGCCATCGTCGCGGGCGAGGGCCGGCGGGCGGAGAGCGCCGCGGCCGCGGTAAGGGCGGCCTATGACCTCGACGAGAGCGACGAGTTCATCGCGCCGACCGTCATCGGCGACTACGCGGGCCTGGCGGACGGCGACGGGTTCTTCTGCCTGAACTTCCGGGCCGACCGGGCGCGGGAGATCCTGGCCGCGCTCGGCGACCCCGGCTTCGCCGCGTTCGAGGCGAAACGTCCGACTTTGCGGATGCTTGGCATGGTCGAATACTCGCAGGCGCACAACGCGTACATCTCGACCGTCTTTCCGCCGCGCGACCTGCGCAACACGCTGGGCGCATGGGTCGCGGCCCACGGCCTCCGCCAGTACCGCCTCGCCGAGACGGAGAAGTATCCGCACGTCACCTTCTTCCTCAACGGCGGGGAGGAGGAGCCCGAGGCGGGCGAGGACCGCTGCATGCCCAAGTCGCCCGACGTCGCCACCTACGACCTCCAGCCCGAGATGTCGGCGCCCGAGGTGTCGGACCGGCTGGTCGAGGCCATCGAGGCCGGCTACGACCTGATAGTCGTGAACTACGCCAACCCCGACATGGTCGGCCACACCGGCGATCTCGATGCCGCGATCCTTGCCTGCGAGGCCGTCGACGCCGGGCTGGGCCGGGCGCTCGTGGCGCTCGCCGCGCAGGGCGGCGCGGCGCTCGTCACGGCCGACCACGGCAATTGCGAGACGATGGTCGACCCAAGGACCGGGGGGCCGCACACCGCGCACACGACGAACCCGGTGCCCGTCGTCATGGTCGGCGGACCGGAGGGCGCCGGGCTCCGGAGCGGCCGCCTCGCGGACCTCGCGCCCACCCTTCTCGAACTCATGGGGCTCGAGCAGCCGCCCGAGATGACGGGGCAGAGCCTGATCTCGGCGCAGGGTGCGACGTGATTGTGATGGCGCGGGTACTGGGACTGAGGCGATAAGGCAGTTATCCGCGTCGCCCTGACGGCCTATGTACGGTCGATGTCCGGGTGCGCGCACCCGCAGGGGAGACATTGAGATGAAGAAGCTTGCCCTCGCTGCCGCCGGCGGCATCGTTGCCGGGGCGCTCGCGACGACGCAGGTGGCGGGTCCGCTGCTGGCGCAGGAGAACAAGTCCTCGGTCTATGAGCAGCTCGACCTCTTCGGCGACATCTTTGAGCGCATCCGTGCCCAGTACGTGGAAACCGTGGAGGAGGGCGAGCTGATCGAGGCGGCGATCGACGGGATGCTGACTTCGCTCGACCCGCACTCGTCGTACCTGTCGCCCGACGACGCCGACGACATGCGCGTGCAGACCCGTGGCGAGTTCGGCGGCCTCGGCATCG
>CAYMRW010000022.1:0-16004 GCA_964392825.1 uncultured Rhodobacterales bacterium | reverse complement strand
TCGGCACCACCAGCCAGATGTTCGACGCCGCCTACTGGCGCGCCAAGGAGGGCGAACTCGCCCGCACCATCGTCGCGAGCCCCGGCATCAAGGCGGCACGGGTGCACATCGCCACCGCCGGGTCGACGCCGTTCCGGCGGCAGGCGGCGCCCACCGCGTCGGTGACCGTCACCACGGCGAGCGGGCCGCTCGACGCGACGCGGGCCAAGGCCCTGAAGTATCTCGTCGCCTCCGCCGTCGCCGGCATGGACCCCGAGATGGTGTCGGTCATCGACGCGAACGGCGGGCTGATCCTCGGCACCGAGGACACCCAGACCGCCGGCGGTCGCGACCGCGCCGAGGCAATGCGCCAGAACGTCGCCCGGCTGCTCGAGGCGCGCGTCGGCCGCGGCAATGCCGTCGTCGAGGTCAACGTCGACACGGTGACCGACCGCGAGCAGATCACCGAACGCCGCTTCGACCCCGAAAGCCGCGTCGCGATCAGCCAGGAGACCGAGGAAAGCACCTCGCAGAGCACCGATTCGCGCGGCGGCGAGGTCACCGTAGCCTCGAACCTGCCCGACGGCGACGCCGCGGCGGACGACGGGCAATCCTCGTCGCAGAACAGCGAGACGCGCTCGCGCACGAACTTCGAGGTCAGCGAGACGCAGCGCGAGATCCTGCGCGGCCCCGGCGCCGTCAAGCGCGTCTCCGTCGCGGTGCTGGTCGACGGCATCCCGACCACGGCCGCGGACGGCAGCGTCGAGTGGCAGCCGCGCCCCGAGGCCGAGATGGAGGCGCTGCGCGAACTCGTCGCCTCGGCCGTCGGCTACGACGCCGAGCGCGGCGACACCATCACGCTGAAGTCGATGGAGTTCTCGCCCGCCGAGATGCAGGGCACGGCAGCCGCCGCCTCGCTCGCCGACCGCCTCGCCTTCGACGCCATGTCGCTCGTCCAACTCGTGGTGCTCGGCATCGTCGCGCTGATCCTCGGCCTGTTCGTCGTCCGCCCGATACTTTCGGGTCGCGGCATCGAGCGGCAGGAGACGCCGGCGCTCGCGGCGCCCGCCCCGGCGGCCCCGCCCGCCGATCCGTCCGCGGGGCCGGCCCTCGATGGCGAGATCGACGACGGCGTGGCGTTCTCGGCGCCGATGCTGAGCGACATGGGGGCCGGGCGATCGGGCGACGCCAACTCCGAGGCCGTGACCCGCCTCCGTCAGCTCATCGAAGAGCGGCGCGAGGAGACCGTGGGCGTCCTGCGCTCGTGGATGGAAGACGGCGGAGGGCGCGCCTGATGCCGCCCCTGCCCCTCGAGAGCTTCGACCGGGCCCGCGGCGGGACGCGCGTCAGCGAGGCCGAGGTCGAGGCCGTGCGCCGCGAGGCCTACGAGAACGGCTTCCAGGCCGGCGCCACCGACGCCGTGGCCGCCCTTCACGCCGACGAGGCGCGGCTCTCGGCCGAACTCGTCGCGCGGCTGCAGGACATGAGCTTCGGCTTTCATGAGGCTTCCGCGCACGTGATCGCGAACGTCGTCCCCGTCCTGAAGTCGATCGTCGGGACCGTCCTGCCGAAGGTGATGGCCGAGACCGTCGGTCATACGATCCTCGAGGCGGCGGAGCCCCTCGTCGCCGAGGCCGCCGGCATCCCGGTGCGCGTTCTCTGCGCGCCGGCCGAGGTGTCCGCCGTCCGCGCGGTCATCGGCGAGAACGCCGACGTGCCCTTCGTCATCGTCGAGGATCCGAGCCTCGCCCCCGGATCGGCGACCCTCAAGCTCGGCGACGCCGAGCGCCGCGTCGATGTCGCCGGGGTCCTCGAGCACATCACCGCGTCGATCGACGCCGTCATGGACCTGAACGCAAGGAAGACCGCCAATGGCTGACGACACCGCCCGCGACGCTGGGCACGCGAACCCGTTCAACCAGGTGCCGATCGAGATCGTCATCTCGGTCGGCCGCGCGCGGCCGCTGATCCGCGACCTGCTGAAGATGCGCCCCGACAGCGTGCTGCAGCTCGACAAGCGGATCGAGGATCCGGTGGAGCTCTACGTCGGCGACCGCCTCATCGCGCGCGGCGAACTCGAGGAGCTCGAGGGCGAGGCCGCGGGCCAGCTCGCCGTGCGCCTGACCGAGGTGGCCGACCTCAAGAACGGCCTCTGACGGACGGCGATCATGCTCATCGCGACGGCCAGAACGGCCGACACCTTGCACCGCGTGGCGCCGCTTTGCCGCCCGGCGATGGCGCTCTGCACGCTCGCGCTCCTCGCCCTGGCCGGGCCAGCGGATGCGCAGGAACTGACCCTCGACCTCGGCGACGACGGGTCGCTCGCCGCGCGCTCGATCCAGCTCATCGTGCTGATCACGGTGCTCAGCCTCGTGCCCGGCCTCGCGATCATGGTCACCTGCTTCCCGTTCATCGTCACGGTGCTCTCGATCTTGCGCCAGGGGCTGGGGCTGCAGCAGTCGCCGCCCAACATGCTGCTCGTCAGCCTCGCGCTCTTCCTCACCTACTTCGTCATGGAGCCCGTCTTCACCGAGGCCTGGCAGGTGGGGATCGAGCCCCTGATCGAGGGCAGCATCGAGACGCCCGAGGCCTTCCGCCTCGCCTCGGGCCCGTTCCACGGCTTCATGCTGAACCGCGTCGACCCCGACACGTTCGCCAGCCTCGCCGAGCTGCGGCCGGAGCCGCCGACGCTGGGTGAGGACGCGCCGCTCTCGGTGCTGGTGCCGTCGTTCCTGCTCTCCGAGATTGCCCGCGCATTCCAGATCGGGTTCCTGATCTTCCTCCCGTTCCTGATCATCGACCTCGTCGTCGCGGCGATCCTGATGTCGATGGGCATGATGATGGTGCCGCCCGCCATCGTCTCGCTGCCGTTCAAGCTCGCCTTCTTCGTCGTGGCCGACGGCTGGACACTGATCTCGAGCGCCCTCGTCCGCTCCTACTTCTAGAGGCGCCCCTCCCCGGGCGCCTCCCGGCTTGCCTCTTTGCCTCGAGCCGGGCCAGATACCGGCATGCAGCGGCGCCCCGAAGTATCCGGCGATCCGACATCACGCCCGCCGGCGGATCGGGCCCACCGACCATCGGTCGTCCCGCGCGCCGCTTTTCGTGCGGCGCTCTGGGCCATCGGTCTCGTCGTCGCGACGCCCGTGGCCGCCCAGGACGACGGGGTGCGGGTCGAGACCGTCCGCTTCGCCCCCGGCGCCGCCTCGACCACCATCGAGGACACGATCCAGGGCGACGAGGCGGTTCTCTACCGTTTCGGTGCCGAGGCGGGGCAGACGCTGCGCATCGCGCTCGACCCGTCGAACCTCGCCACCTACTTCAACCTCTACGGGCCGGGACGCGGACCGGGCGACGAGGCGCTGGCCACCGGCGGCCTGACCGGACCGCTCGTGCCCGACCTGAACCGGTTCGAGGGGGAGCTCCCGACCTCGGGCGAGTACACGATCTCCGTCTACATGATGCGCTCGGCTGCCCGCCGACAGGAGCGGTCGGACTACGCGCTCGACATCGCCATCGACGGGGGCCTCGAACCCGTGGTCGAGGCCGATTTCGCCGACGGTCTGCAGGGTGGCCCCGACGCCTGGGAGGTCGCGACGCAGGGCAGCCCCCTTAACGTGCGCGCGGCGCCCTCGGCCGCGGCGGACCTGCGCGGCCGGGTCGCGGACGGGGCCACCCTGCGCAACCTCGGCTGCCGCATGGCCGAGGGCCGGCGCTGGTGCGAGATCGCGGCCCCGGACGGAGACCTGGCGGGTTGGGTCGCGGGCGACTTTCTGGTGGAAGGCGTCGCGCCCGGTACGGCCGCACCGTCCGAGCCCCAGACCCGCGTCGAGACGGTCGCCTTGGACCCGGACACGGACGTCACCGCGCGCTCCGGGGCGCTCGGCCCGGGCGAGGCGATCGACTATGTCCTCGGAGCCGTCGTCGGTGAGGTCCTGACGGTCGAGCTTTCGGCACCGGCGCAGGATCTGCATTTTAACGTCTTCGCCCCGGGCGGCCATCTTCTTTACGATACCGTCGGCGGTGCCGGGCGGGCTTGGCGGGGCCAAGTCTATGCCGCAGGCGACCACACGGTGCAGGTCTACCATCTCGGCGATGCAACCGCCGATTACGAGATCGCTTTCGGAAGCGAACGATAGGAGGCGCAGTCGCGCGCCGCGAAGAGGGAGAAGGACAGTGACGGCGAGATTCTGGCTTCTACCGGTGGCAGGCGCCTTCGCGCTGGCAGCCTGCGGCACTTTCACGAACACCGAGACGACGCCGATGCGGACGGCGACCACCGACGCCGAGACCGCCTGCATCCGGGCCGTCAATACGAACTACGGCGGCGACGGCGCCGCCGCCGTCACAACCTCCGAGTTCTCCGAGGCGAACAGCACCGTCATGCTGACCTCGCGGGACGGCGAAACCTGGCGGTGTCGCGCCTCGAACGAGGGGGTCGTCGAGGATCTCGCGGTCACCCGCTGAGGCCCGACGGCGCCTCTTCTGCCGCCCTAGGAGGCCCGCCCCGGGCGGTCGTCCGGGTTCAACGCGGTCGCCTCGGCCGGCGCGGATCGCGGGCGCGGAGCCGCCCGCGTCCCGTTCAGCGGACGATGAACTCGGCGTGGAGCGCGCCCGCGGCCTTGATGCTCTTCAGGATGTCGATCATGTCGCGCGGACTGACCCCGAGGGCGTTCAGCCCGGCCACGACCTCGCTGAGCGAGGTGCCGTCCGGGACCTCGGCGAGACCCGGCCCCGGCTCCTCGTCGATGCCGACGCGGGTCCGCGGCACCACCACCGTCTGACCCTCGGCGAACGGGTTCGGCTGCACCACGAGCGGCGCCTCCTCGATCCTCAGCGTCAGGTTGCCCTGGCTGACGGCGACGCGGCTGATGCGCACGTCCTCACCCATGACGATGGTGCCCGATCGCTGGTCGACGACGACCCGGGCCTTTCGCTCCGGCTCGACGGGGATGTTCTCGATCGTGCCCATCGCGTGCGCCGGCGACGGCTCCCGCGTGGCGCCGATGTCGAGGACGACGGTGCCTGAATCGATCATCTGCGCGACGCCGCGGCCGTAGGTCCGGTTGATCGCGACCTCGATGCGTTCGGCCGTGGTGAAGTCGGCGTTGCGCAGGGCCAGCCGAACCACCGAGAGATCTGAGAAACGGAAATCGATCTCCCGCTCGACGTTGGCTCCGCCCGGGATGGAGCCCGAGGTCGGAACCCCCTGCACCACGGTCGCGGCGTCGCCCTCGGCGCTCGCCCCCCCGGCGATGACGGTGCCCTGCGCCACGGCGTAGATCTCGCCGTCGGCGGCGTTCAGCGGCGTCATCACCAGCGTGCCGCCGAGCAGGCTCGAGGCGTCGCCGATGGCCGAGACGGTGACGTCGATACGGCTGCCGGCGCGGCTGAACGGCGGCAGCGTCGCGGTGACGAAGACCGCGGCCACGTTCTTCGGCCGGAACTGTTCGCCCTGGACATTGACCCCCAGCCGCTCGAGGATATTCGCCATGATCTCCTCGGTGAAGGGCGCGTTCCGAAGCCCGTCGCCGGTGCCGTTCAGGCCGACCACGAGGCCGTAGCCCACGAGGTCGTTGCCGCGGACACCGTCGAACTCGACGAGGTCCTTGATCCTGACCGGGCTCGCCATCGCGGCGGAGACGCTCACGGCGAACGCGATGAGCGCGACGACAATTCTTGTCATCGAGGGTCCCTTATCTGAGGAAGTTCGTGAGCGACAAACCCGACAGGCGGGCGGTGATGGTGTAGATCGTCTGCAGCTGCGCCTCGAGGTTCTGCAACTCGGTCGCGGCCTTGTAGGGATCGACCGAGACGACGTCCGACCGCGCGAGCTGCAGCGCCGAGATGGCGGCTGCGTTCTGCGCCGTCGCATCCTCGACGATCGCCTGCAACGAGCCCACGACGGCGCGCTGCGCCACGAGGTTCGACTGGTTGTCGACGATGGCCTCGCCGGCGCGCTGGGCCAACAGCTCCTCTTGCTGCACGTCGATGATCCCGCTCCCGGTCAGGAGGGCGGCCATCGCGAGGCCCTTGAGGTGGTCCCGGACCGTGGGATCGTCGGCGCGTATGCCCATCGTGACGGCGCGGCCCTCGGCGACCTGGATGCCGGTCTGATCCTCGGGCGAGCCGGTGTATCCCGCCGTGTCGAAGCCGCCGCCGAACGCGAACCAGGCCTCGACCGCCGTGGCGACGCCCGCCGCCGTCGTCTCCGCCGCGACCAGCGTGCGCAGCTCGCCCAGCATGTCGGCCGCGGGCGCGAGCGCCGCCCGGTCGGTCGCCGCCCCGGCGAAAAGGGAGCGGCCGCCCACGGTGCTGTTGAGCGCCGAGACGCTGGCCTCGAACGCCACCCGGGCGTCGTTGGCGAAGACCTCGTCGGCGGCGATGAGGTCGCCCGTCTCGAGCCCGATCAGGCGGATGCCCATGTCGCCGACGACGTCCTGCATGAGGCCAAGCGCCGCCTGCGCCCCATCCGCCATCAGCGCCGCCTCCTTGGCGTTGGTCATGTAGCCCTCGACCGAGGACGCCTGCCGGTCGATGGCGACGAGCGGCCCGTGGTTGCCGCCGACCTTGCGCCCGATGTCCGCCGTCTTGCCGGTGGCGAGCTCCTGCGAGGCCTGCGTGAGGTCCTGGCGGACGCGCACGGTGTCGCGGCGCAGCTGCATGTACTGCGAGAGATCGCCGAAGTTCATCGCGCTCATGTCAGATCCTCAGCAGCGTCTGCATCATGTCGTCGGCGACGCTGATGACGCGGGCGTTGGCCGCGTAGGCCTGCTCGATCAGCATCAGCTTCTGCATCTCGGCGTCGGTGTCGACGCCGTCGGCCGCCTGCATCGCCCGCAGCGCCGTCTGCCGGCCTGCCTCTCCCGCGAGCGCCGTCTCGGCCGTCTGCCGCGCGACCCCGACCTCGGACAGCAAGAAGGCCGCCTGTCCGCTCGCGCCCCGGTTCGGCGGCAGATCGCCCGAGGCCGGGGTCCGCTTCGCCGCGAGGGCGTCGGCGAGCGCCGTCAGCCGCGCGCCGTTCCCCACGTCGCCGGGCGGCGCCTGCAGTCCGTCGCGAATGTGGCGAAGGTCTCCCCCGGCCTCGGGCAGGACGGTGCCGTGCACGGCGATGCGCCCCGCCAGGCCGACCTCGGCGGCGGCATCGAACGCCCCTCCAGCATCCGTCAGAAGGCCTGGATCGCCGGCGGCGAGCGACGGATCGACGGCAGGATCGGCGAACCGCTCGACAAGGTCGCGGGCGACGGCATCGAGCCGGGTCTGGGCGCCCACCGCCATCTCGTCCCTGACCGCGAAGAGGGCGCCGAGCGAGCCGCCGGCCAGCGGGCTCGTGGCCCCGGCCGTCGGCACGTCGCGTCCGTTGACGGTGATGCCGCTCAGCGCGCCTGCGCCGAGCGTCATCTCGGGCGTGATCTGTCGGCTCGGCGTGAAGCCGAGGATGGCGGCCTTGCCGTCGACCAGCGTCTCGCCCTGCGCGGTGAAGACGGCGACGCGGCCGTGTTCGCGATCCACCACGCGCAGCGGCACGATCGAGGAGATCTTGTCGAGCTCGCGCTGACGCAGGTCCATGAGACCGCTCGCGTCGCGCTTCGACTGCGTCGCCACGAGAATCTCGCGGTTCAGCTTCTCGACCTGCGACAGCGAGTTGTTGAGCGCGCGGACCTGCGACGCGATCGCCGTCTCGGCATCCATCCTCTGCTGCTGGATGCCGCCCGATACCGCGTTCAGTTGGCCGGAGAGAGCGACCGCGGCGTCCGCCACCTTGCGCAGGCGCGCGTCGCTGTCCGGCCGGGCCGAAGCCTCGATCAGGCTTCGCTCGAGGGCATCGAGGCGCCCCCCGAGGGAGGACGCATCCTCCGGCGTGCCCACGAGGCGTTCGAGCGCGGAGTAGAACTCCGTCGAGACCGTTTCCTGTCCGACGGCCGCATCGGCGAGACGCCGGTCGCGCAGGAGCGCCTGGTCGACCACGCGGCTGACGCCGTCGATCGTGACGCCCGCGCCGCGGCCGCCCACGGTCCGCGCCGACAGGTCGAGCTCCTGCCGGGCATAGCCCTCCGTCGTCGCGTTGGCGACGTTGTTCGAGACGACCTCGGCCGCGCGCGAGTTCGCGGTCAGGCCGCTCATCGCGTTGGCGAGGGAGGCGGAAAGGCTCATGTCGGTCTACTCGTTGCTTCGCGCGCTAGCGCTTGATGTTGGTGGTCTCCTGCAGCATCTCGTCGGCCGTCTGGATGACCTTGGCGTTCGACGAGTACGCGCGCTGCGTCTGGATCAGGCTCGTGAGTTCGGCGGCAACGTCGGTGGTCGACGTCTCGAGCGCGTTCGACACCACGCTCCCCGTCGGCCCGTCGCCCGCATCCCAGAGGAAGAACGACCCCGAGCTCGCCGAGACGGTGTAGGTCTGGTTGTCCATGGCGACGAGGCCGTTCGGGTTCGGCACGTCGAGGAGCGGCACCTGGTAGAGGAGGCGCGAGACGCCGGTGTCGAAGTTGGCGAGAACCTGGCCCCGCTCGTCGATCTCGACGCCGGTCATGTTGCCGACGGGGGCGCCGTTCTTCTGGATCGCGGTCGGAGCGAACATGTTCGAAAGCTGCGTCAGGCCCTCGCTCGTGCCGGGCGCGCCGAAGGACACCTCGATCGGACCGCCGGCGACGTTGATCGTCGCGACCCCGGTCGCCGGGTCGAGCCCGGCGCCGGCGTTCTGGGCGATCGTCGCGAGTGTGCCGCCGCCGGTCCGCGCGTCGTTGAAGGTCACGACATACTCGCCGACGACCGCGCCGCCCGAGGCCGTGTCGCGGAGCTCGATCGTCCATTCGTTCGAGGCTCCGGCGGCCGGAACCGTCGGCGTCATGGTGACGTCGAGCGTGCGCGACATGCCGAGGTTGTCGAAGTACTCCACGCTGAGGCTGCGCGGCGGGCTCGCCGCTCCGGCCACGGTGTCCGTCGCTGGCAGGTTCACGCCGAGCGACATCTCGGTCGTCGGGTCGCCGACAAAGGCGTTCTGCTGCACCTGCACGGGTTCGAGGCCCGCCGGCGTGTCGCGCGGATAGGGCGGCACCGTCCCGGTCTCGTCGGCCGGCCAGCCGAGAAGCACGACCCCGGCGGAGGTCTTGAGATACCCGTTCTCATCGAGGCGGAACGACCCGGTGGTGGTCATCGCCATGGGAAAGCCGTTGTCCTCACGCCCGATCGCCGCCTCGTTCGTGACCGGGAAGAAGCCGCGGCCCTGGATCGCGATGTCGGTGGGGTTCGAGGTGCCGACGAGGGCGCCGCCCTGGTCGATCCAGCGCTGGCTCGTCGAGCGCACGCCGCCGGCCGCGTACTTGCCGCCGCCCGACGGAATGACCATCGAATGGAAGTCCGTCTCGACGCGCTTGTAGCCGAAGGTCGAGGAGTTCGCGATGTTGTCCGAGATGGTGGCGAGCTTGTTGGCGTTCGCCGCCAGGCCGGAGACGCCGGCATTCAGCGAGGACGAGATGGTCATGAAGGGTGCGCCTTTCTGCTGCTGATCCCCTGCGTGCCCGGCCTCGCTACAGCGCCGGGCTTAACGCCGGGATAATCGTTCAATTGCGACGGGAGAGGTCAGGCGTCGCGCCTGAGAAGCGTCATCTCCACGCGCGAGTTGCGTGGCGCCATTCCGTTGACCGTGACCGGCTCGCGGTCGCCATGCGCCACGACGCGGACGATCCGCCGGGGCTCGGTGCCCGCTTCGACGAGCAGCCGGCGCGTGGCATCGGCGCGCAGGTTCGTGGTCGACCACGGGTCGGCGCTGCGCGCCACCAGCGGCCGGACGGCGACATGCCCGCCGATCGCGATCTCGTTGCGGACCATGCCGAGTACCGGGGCGAGTTCGGCGAGGAGCTGCCGGAGGAGCGGCGTCGGCTCGGCCCCGGACCCGGCGAAGAGTGGCGCGTCGGGCAGGTCGTGCAGGCCGACGACCAGCCCCTCGTCCGTCTGCCGCGTCACCACGTGGTGCAGCAGGATGTCGGACACCATGCTCTCGCCGCCCGATCCAGACAGCACCCGCTCGATCGCCTCGAGCGCGGCGGTCGTCGAGTCGGGGTCGGCGCCCGCGGCCTCGCCCTCGAGGGCCTTGCTCCCGCGTGCCGTGTTCGAGGTCTCCGAGAGGTCGACCGCCGCCCCGCGGCCGTTCTGCGGCAGGACATCGGCCGCGAAGGCGCTGTCGCCCTGGAAGGCGTCGGACCCGCCGCCCGAAATGGGCGTCAGCGGCACGGTGATGTTGAAGTAGTCGGCGATGCCCTTGCGCTGTTCCTCGGTGGTCGCGCCGATCAGCCACATCAGCATGAAGAACGCCATCATCGCCGTGACGAAGTCGGCATAGGCGACCTTCCAGGCGCCGCCGTGGTGACCGCCGCCGGCGATGACCTTCTTGCGCTTGACGATGATCGGGGCGGCGTTGTGGCCGGGCATGGTTCCACCTCGTTTCGGACCGCGCCTAGCAAGCCGCCATGAAGCGCCGATTAATCGCGGACTGCCCGTTCCGGCTCGGCGGCGCCCTAGATCGCGGCGGCCAGCAGCGCGGCGATGCTCCCGGCAGCCACGCCCGCTGTCACGCCGAGGGCGAGGCGGAAGCCGCGCCGCGGGCGCGGCTTCGGCGTCTCGGCATCGCGCGCCGCGACGGCGAGAGACAGCACCGGGGGCTCCTCCGCGACCTGCGCCGTCAGCCGCAGCACCGGCGCGGACGGCGGTTTCTCAGCGCGCGCCCTCCCGGCGGCGCGGGCCTCGAGCACGCGCGCACGCATCTCCCGCGCGCGGTCGAGGCGGCGCGACCACTCGACCGGGTCATATGGAAGCGCCCGTTCCACCGTTCCGTGGCGCGAAGCCTGCATCGCCCTTCCTCCATCACTCGCACGACCGCGCCGGCGCGGAACCGGGCCAGGTGGCCCTTTGGGGTTTGACGGCCCCGCAGGACGCGTCATCCTGAGGTCTACAGCCCCGGCGGCGACATCGAGGCAATGATCGCTCGACATGCTTAACTTCACCCTGCCATGAGGCTGGCGATCACCGGCGCCTCGGGCTTCGTCGGGCGGCAAATCGTTCCCCTGCTCGCGGCGCACGGCGTCGACCTCCTCCTCGTCGGGCGAGACCCCGACGCTCTGCGGCGCGATTTTCCGGGTTGCCGGGCCTGCGGATATGCCGAGCTCGAGGTCGAGGCGCGGGGTTTCGACGCCCTTCTGCATCTCGCGGTGCGCAACAACGACCGGCCCGGCACCCTCGACGAGTTCACTGCCGTGAACGTCGATCTCGTGTGCCGGACGCTCGCGGCATCGCGCCGGGCGAACATCAAGAGGTTCGTCAACGTCTCCTCGATCCATGCGCTGAGACCCGGGGCCGTGCATCCCTACGCCGCCAGCAAGCGCGCGGCGGCCGAGCGGCTCGACGGCGAGGCCGGGGTGGTGACGCTGTTTCTCCCGCCGGTGTACGGCACCGAGTGGGGGGGGCGGCTCGCGGTCCTGAATCGTCTGCCGAAGCCGCTGGCGCGTCTGCTCCACGGGGCGCTGGCGGCGCTCCGGCCAACGCTCGATGTCACGCGGCTCGCATCCCTCGTCATGTCCGTCGACGGGGCCGAGCCGCGTCTCGTCGTTTCCGACGGGCAGGAGGGGAACCGCGTCTACGCCATCCTCAGCCGTGCCGGCGACCTCGCCTTCGCCGTCGGCACCATCGTCGTCTTCTGGTGGCTCCTCGGCCTTCTGTGGCTCGCCATCCGGCTCTCGTCGCCCGGACCCGCGATCTTCGCGCAGCGCCGCGTGGGCCGAGACGGCGCCGCCTTCATCTGCCTGAAGTTCCGCACGATGATCGTCGGCACTGCCGAGGTCGGCACGCACGAGGCCCCCGCGAACGCGGTGACCTGGGTCGGCCGCTTCGTCCGCCGCGCCAAGCTCGACGAGCTGCCGCAGGTGGTGAACGTGCTCCGGCGCGAGGTCGCCGTCGTCGGTCCGCGCCCCTGCCTGCCGGTGCAGACCGCGCTCGTCGCGGCGCGCCGCCGTCGCGGCGTTCTGGCCCTGCCCCCCGGCATCACCGGGCTCGCGCAGGTGAACGGCGTGGACATGAGCGACCCCGAGCGGCTGGCGCGCTGGGACTCGCACTACCGCGCGATGCGCTCCCTCCTCCTCGATCTGCGGATCGCGCTGGCGACGGTGCGCCGCCCGCGACCCCGCCATGAGGTGGTGCCGGGCGTCGTGCCGCCCCGCCTCGATCCGCCGGGGGCCGCCTACTCCGCCGCGCGCATCGGTTCCGCCCGCGCGTCGTAGTCCTCCACGACCTGCATCATGACCTCGCGCACCGCGCCGGGGTCGCGCGCGGCGATGGCCCCGGAGAGCCGGTCCAGCGCCGTCGCGACGACGCTGGGCGCGGGCATCGATTCCTCGGCCACCAGAATCTTCTCGTGCGGGGTCGGCAGAACATGGGTCCCGATCAGCAGCTCCTCGTGCAGCTTCTCGCCGGGACGCAGGCCGGTGATCTCGATCTCGATGTCGCCGTCGTCCTCCCCGGCCTCGCGCACTGTACGGCCGGCGAGCCGAACCATGCTCCGCGCGAGGTCAAGAATCCGGACGGGCTCGCCCATGTCGAGGACGAAGACCTCGCCGCCCTCGCTCATGGCGCCGGCGATCAGGACGAGCTGTCCCGCCTCGGGGATCGTCATGAAGTAGCGCGTCATCTCGGGATGCGTCACCGTGAGCGGCCCGCCGAGCCGGATCTGCTCGCGGAAGAGCGGCACCACCGACCCCGAGGAGCCGATCACGTTACCGAACCGGACCAGCGAGAAGATCGTGCCGCCCGACCGTCGCTGAAGGTCCTGCACGACGAGCTCGGCCATCCGCTTCGACGCGCCCATGACGTTGGTCGGCCGCACCGCCTTGTCGGTCGAGACGAGGATGAAGCGCTCGAGCCCCATCTCGCGCGCCGTCGCCGCCGCCGTGGCGGTCCCGAGAACGTTGTTGCGCACGCCCTCGACCACGTTTCGCTCGACCAGCGGCACGTGCTTATAGGCGGCGGCATGCAGCATGACCTGCACGCCGTGCGTCTCGATCGTCTCGCGCAGAAGCGCGGCGTCGAGCACCGAGCCCAGGACCGAGCGGATGTCGACGTCGCGACCCATGCCCCGCAGCTCGCGCTCGATCTCGTAGAGCGCGAACTCGGAGGCGTCGAGCAGGATCAGGCGGATGGGGCGCATGTCGAGCAGCTGCCGGCAGAGCTCTGCCCCGATCGAGCCGCCGGCCCCGGTCACCAGCACCGACTTGGCGCGAAACGCCGCGTTCACCTCGGGCATGTCGAAGCGGATCGACTTGCGCCCGAGAAGCGTGTCGAGCGTCACCGCCTTCAGTTGCGCCGGGTCGGCGCGGCCACTGAGCAGTTCGGTCAGGGGCGGCAGGGTCAGCACTTCCGCCGGCAGATCCACCAGCCGCTTGGCGATCTCGGCCCGCCGCCGCTCGGACACGCTTGGCATGGCGAGGACCACGCGGTCGACGGCGAAGCGCGCGACGACGGCCTCGATCTCCCCCGGCGGATAGACCCGGCAGCCGCCGAGCCGAACCCCCTGCATCCGCGGGCTGTCGTCGACGAACGCCACGACGCGCAGGCCGAGATCGCGCTTCAACGCGTTGAAGAGCTGCTGCCCCGTCGCCCCGGCCCCGTAGATGAGCACCTTGCTGCGTTCGCCCCCGACGCGCTCGTAGACCGCGAAGTAGCCGAGCCGCACCAGCACCAGCGCCATGAAGTAGACGAAGAAGAAGATCCCCGGCATCGACCGCGGCAGCGGCAGGCCGAGCCCGAAACGCAGGCCCAGCATCACCGCCGCAAGCCCCCCCGCGAGCAGCGCGAGGTCGCGCAGGCCGTTCGTGTCAAACATCCGCATGAGCGACCGCGGGATGCCGAGCGCATGCGACAACGGCACCGCGGCCAGCGTCATGATGGCGATGTAGGGCACCGCGTCCGAGACGAAATGCGCGTTCCAGGGATCGCTCAGCCGCAGCGCCAGCGCGATCAGGACCGCCGGCGCGACGAGGCCGCAGTCGATGAGCGTGATCGCCACGATCTTGGCGATCCGCCCGGCGTTCGGGAACGAGGAGGTCACGTGCAAACGCTGCACGACCGCTCCGGGTTTTCCACGCGCGTGACAGGCATTACGACGACTCCGGCAGGTCGCCGCTTCCTAGCAGACTGGGCGGCGCGGCCAAGATCTTGCGTGTCCGTCGGCCATCGCTGCATCCTCCCCGACACGTTTCGCGGAGTTTCGCGCCATGTCCCACGTTTTCGCCCGCGCGCCGCGCAATCCGCCGCCGACGGCCGTGGGCGGCACCGGCTGCTATTTAAGTGACGCCGCCGGCCGCACCTGGCTCGACGCCTCCGGCGGTGCCGCGGTCTCGTGCCTCGGCCACGGCGACGCCGAGATCATCGCGGCGATCAAGGAGCAGATCGACCGGCTTGCCTACGCCCACACCGCGTTCTTCACGTCCGAGCCTGCCGAGGCCCTCGCCGACCTGCTGATCGCCAGCGCGCCGGCGGACCTCGACCGTGTCTACCTCGTCTCCGGAGGGTCCGAGGCGGTCGAGGCCGCGATCAAGCTCGCGCGCCAGTACTGGGTCGAGCGCGGGGAGCCGGACCGCCACCGTCTGATCGCCCGCAGGCAGAGCTACCACGGCAATACCCTCGGCGCGCTCGCCGCCGGCGGCAACGAATGGCGGCGGGCGCAGTTCGGCCCGCTCCTTCTCGACGTCAGCCATATCGAGCCCTGCTACGCCTACCGCCACCAGCGCGAAGGCGAAAGCCGCGAAGCCTACGGCCGCCGCGCCGCCAATGCGCTCGAGGCCGAGATCCGGCGCGTCGGTCCGGAATCCGTGATGGCGTTCATCGCCGAGCCCGTGGTCGGCGCCACGGCCGGCGCGGTCCCGCCGGTGCCCGGCTACTTCGCCCGCATCCGCGAGATCTGCGACCGCCACGGCATCCTCCTGATCCTCGACGAGGTGATGTGCGGCATGGGCCGGACCGGCACCCTCTTCGCCTGCGAGCAGGACGGCGTCGCGCCCGACATCGTCTGCATCGCCAAGGGCCTCGGCGCCGGATACCAGCCGATCGGCGCGATGATCTGCTCGGCCCGGATTCACGATACCATCCGTGACGGCTCGGGCTTCTTCCAGCACGGCCACACCTATCTCGGCCATCCGGTGGCGGCGGCGGCGGGGCTCGCGGTCCTGCGCGCCATCCTCGACCGCGACCTCGTCACCCGCGTCGCCATCGTGGGCGAGGCGCTCGCGGCACGGCTCGACCACGCCTTCGGCCAGCATCGCCACGTCGGCGACCTTCGCGGCCGCGGGCTGCTCCGCGGCATCGAGATCGTGGCCGACCGCGACACGAAGGCGCCGTTCGATCCCGATCGCAGGATCGCCGCGCGGATCAAGGCGGCGGCCTTCGACGCGGGCCTGGTGTGCTACCCGATGGCGGGCACGGTCGACGGGCGGAGCGGCGACCATATCCTTCTCGCCCCCCCCTTCATCATGACGGAAGACGAGCTCGACGAACTCGTCGACAAGCTCGGCCGCGCCTTCGACGCCGTGCTCTGACCGTCGAAACCGCTATGTTGGCGGCGCAGGAAGCCGTCAGAACACCGGTTGCGGCCTTCGATTGCGGTGCTAGGCTCTTTCGACATAAGGCCCCCGGCCGATCGCCAAGTCCGGGCTCGGGGGCTCTCGCAAACAGGGAGTTCTGCATGAGACATCTCATAGGGAGCACGGCTGCGGCGCTGATCCTCGCCGGCGGTGCGACGGCGCAGGAGCGCTTCATCACCATCGGGACCGGCGGCCAGACGGGCGTCTACTACGTCGTGGGCCAGTCGATCTGCCGCCTCGTCAACCGCGGCTCGGCCGAGCACGGGCTGAAGTGCACGGCGCCGTCGACCGGCGGCTCGATCGCCAACATCAACGCTATCAAGGCGGGCGACATGGACATGGGCGTGGCCCAGTCCGACTGGCAGTTCCACGCCTACAACGGCTCGTCGGACTACGAGGGCGACG
>CAYMRW010000021.1:0-16529 GCA_964392825.1 uncultured Rhodobacterales bacterium | reverse complement strand
TGATCGACCGCCTCGACGAGACGCTGAGGCCCTATGGCGGGCTCGGCGCCTACGGCCGCGACCTGCAGCTCTCGAACAGCTTTGTCGAATCCGAGATCGACGGTCTGCGGGTCATGGCCTACATCCTGCCGCCCGTCTTCCTCGGGATCACCGTGTTCCTGGTGAACATGGTGATGAGCCGCATCGTGGCGCTCGAGCGCGGCGAGATCGGTCTCCTCAAGGCGCTCGGCTACAGCAACGCCGAGATCAGCCTGCACTACGTCCTGCTCTCCGGGCTGATCGCGGTGGCGGGCGTGCTGATCGGTTGGGCCGCAGGGGCGCTCCTCGCGCGCGGCATGGCGGCGCTCTACGCGCGGTTCTACGATTTCCCCTACCTGATCTTCCGCATGCCGGGCGAGGTCTACGTCCTGTCGGGGCTCCTCGCCCTCGCCGCCGCGACGCTCGGGGCGATCCGCAGCGCGCTTTCGGCCGCCCGTCTGCCGCCCGCGGTCGCCATGTCGCCGCCGGCGCCGCCGCGCTACCGGCGGAACCTGCTCGACCGCGGGCTCGCCGCGGCGCGCCTGTCGCAGCCGACGATGATGATCGTGCGCTCGCTCGTGCGCTGGCCGGTGCGCGCCCTCCTGACGACGCTGGGGCTCGCCCTCGCCACCTCGATACTCGTCTCGTCGGGCTTCTTCTCGGACGCGACCGACGAGATGATCGGCACGATCTTCGACCAGTCGAACCGGCAGGATGTCATGCTGGTCCTCTCCGACGACCTGCCGCGCGCCGCCGTCGAGGAGGTACGGCGCCTGCCCGGCGTGCTCCGCGCCGAGCCCCAGCTCTACCACGCGGCGATCCTCCGGCACGGACACCGGGAGAAGCGCACGGCCGTCGAGGCGCGCGATCCGGACGCCGATCTGAGCCGTGTCGTCGACGACGCGGGGCGGGCGGTCACCCCCGAACCCGGAAGCGTGCATCTCTCGCGACGCCTCGCCCGACATCTGGACGTCGGCGCGGGCGATACCGTGACGATCGAATTCCTCGCCGGTCGGCGCGAGACCGTGGAGGTTCCGGTCGGGGGCATCGTCACCCAGTTCATCGGCCTCGGCGCCTACATGGACCTCGACAGCCTCAACGCCCTGCATCGCACCGCGCCTCGCGTCTCCACCGTCAACCTCGCCCTCGACGAGGCCGAGACCGAGGCCTTTCACCGCGCGATCAAGGAGATCCCGCGGATCTCGGCTGCGGTGTTCATGACCGTGAACCGGCGCAGCTTCGTCGACACGATCCAGCAGAACATGCTCGTCACGGCGACGGTCTACGGCGCGCTTGGCGTGCTCATCACCTTCGGGGTCGCGTACAACGGCGCCCGGGTACAGCTGTCCGAGCGGGCGCGCGAGCTTGCGAGCCTGCGCATCCTCGGCTTCAGCCGGGCCGAGGTCAGCTACGTGCTGATCGGCGAGACGCTCATCCTGGCGCTCCTCGCGCAGCCGCTCGGATGGTGGATCGGCGTCGGCGTCGCCCGGCTGTTCACGCAGGCCTTCTCCTCCGACCTCTACGAGATCCCGCTGGTGATCGAGCCTTCGACCTTCACCCAGGCGAGCCTCGTCGTGCTCGGCGCCACCGCGGTCTCGCTGCTTCTGGTACGCCGCAGGCTCGACGGTCTCGACCTCGTCGCGGTGATGAAAACTCGGGAGTGACCCCATGAGATGGAACCTTCGCACGTTCGTCGGCGCCGGCGTTCTCGCCGTGATCCTTGCAGGGCTCCTCTACGTCACCTTTCGGGAGGAGCCGGCACTGGTCGACCTGCACACCGTCGAGCAGGGCGCGATGCGGGTGACGATCAACGCGGACGGCCAGACGCGCATCCGAGACGTGTTCGACGTCGCGACGCCGATCACCGGCATCGCCCTGCGCGCACCCGTCGAGGTGGGCGACACCGTCGAGGCCGGCGAGACCGTCGTCGCCTCGGTCGAGCCGGTCGAGCCGGCGCTCCTCGACGCCCGGAGCCGGATCCAGGCGGAGGCGGCGGTGCGGGAGGCCGAGGCGGCGCTGCACGTCGCCGAGAGCGAGGTGCGCAAGGCCGAGGAGGATCGGACCTATGCCGACCAGCAGTTCGACCGGGCGCGCCAGCTGGTCGAGCGCAACGCGACCTCGATCACCCGGCTCGAGGACGCGGCGCAGCAGCTGGCCATCGCCGACGCGGCGCTCGACGCCTCACGCTCGCGTCTCGACATGGCCAGCGGCGGCCTCGATCGCGCCCGGGCGGTCCTCATCACGCCCGAGGTCGACACGGGCGCGTCCGGGTCCTGCTGCGTCGAGCTGACCGCGCCCGCGGACGGCGTCGTCCTGGAACGGGGCATCGTCAGCGAGCGCCCCGTTCTCGCCGGCGACCTCCTTCTCAGCATAGGCGACCCGTCGGACCTGGAGATCGTGGCCGACCTCCTGTCGAGCGATGCGGTTGGCCTCGAACCCGGCACCCGGGCGATCGTCGAGCGGTGGGGCGGGCCGCATCCGCTCGAGGCGCGGCTCCGCCGCATCGAGCCGGCGGCGCGCACCAGGGTCTCGGCGCTCGGCATCGAGGAGCAGCGGGTCGACGCGGTCTTCGACCTCGTGTCGCCGGTCGACGAGCGGCCGGGCCTGGGACACGGCTTTTCCGTCTTCCTGCGGATCGTCGAGTGGGAGGCGGAGGACGTTCTGCAGATCCCGCTGAGCGCCCTCTTCCGCGACGGTGACGCCTGGGCCGTCTTCGTCGACGACGGCGGCCGGGCCCGGCTGCAGCATGTCGAGCCTGGACGGCGGAACGACATGGCGGCCGAGATCGCGGCGGGGCTGGAGGCCGGCGACCGCGTCGTCGTCCATCCGGGCGACGCCATCGCCGACGACGCCGCGATCGCCGAGCGGTCGGCTCCAAGCTGACCGCGCCGGGCTGACCGCGCCGGGCAGGCCGCACCGGGCAGATCGCGCCGAACCCCGTCAGACCGGGTTCGGAGGCTCGCGCCCGGCGGCATGCGCGAGGATGTTGTCGACCGCCATCCGTCCCATCGCCTGCCGAACCTCGAGTGCCGCCGTGCCGAGATGCGGCAGAAGCGCGACGGTCTCGATCCGGCGCAGCGCCGCGGGCACGTGCGGCTCCCGCTCGTAGACGTCGAGACCGGCGCCGGCGATCTCGCCAGCCTGAAGCGCCGCGATCAGCGCCGCCTCGTCGACGACGTCGCCGCGGGCGATGTTGACGAGATGCGCCGTGGGCCTCATCGCGGCCAGCGCCGCGGCGTCGATCAGGTGGTGCGTCTCGGGCGTCGCGGGCACGGCAAGCACCACGACGTCGGCGCTGCCGATCAGGTCCGGCAGGTCGATCTGCCGCGCCGGCACGCCCGCGTCGTCGACCGGAGAGCGGTTGTGGAACACGATCCGCATGCCGAACGCCACGGCGCGGCGGGCCACGGCGCGGCCGATGCGGCCCATGCCGACGATGCCGAGGGTCTTGTCGCCCAGATGCTGGCCGAGGAACTGCGTGGGCGTCCAGCCGGTCCAGTCGCCCGCCCGCAGGATCCGCTCCCCCTCCGAGGCCCGACGGCAGGTCATCAGGATCAAGAGCATCGCGATGTCGGCCGTGGCCTCCGTCACGACGCCGGGGGTGTTGGTGACGGCGACGCCCGCTTCGCGTGCCGCAGCCGCGTCGATGTGGTTGTAGCCCACCCCGTAGTTCGCAAGGAGCCGCGTGCGTACCGCCCCGGTGAAGGCCTCGGCCCCGAACGCGTCGCCGAGGGTCGTCAGGATGATGTCGTATTCGGCGAGCGCCGCGCGCGCCTCCTCGAGGGTCAGCGGCTCCGTCTCGGTCCGTCGGGTGACCTCGTGGTCGGGGTCGAGCACGTCGAGCACGTCGGGGGGCATCTCGCGTGTGACGAGGATTCGCATCAGTACATCCTCCCGCCCAGCGGCACGTCGCGCTCGGGCTCGAGCAGCACGACCTCACCGTCCGCGTCAGGGACGCCGAGGATCAGCACCTCCGACCGCATCGGACCGATCTGGCGGGCGGGAAAGTTGACGACCCCGAGGACGAGGCGCCCGGCCAGCGCGTCGAGCGCGTAGTTCCGGGTGATCTGCGCCGAGGACTTGCGCTCGCCGATATCGGGCCCGAAATCCACCCAGAGCTTGTAGGCGGGCCGGCGCGCCTCCGGAAACGGCTCGGCCCGCGCGATCCGGCCGACGCGGATGTCGACCCTCTCGAAGTCGCCCCACGAGATCACCCGCCGAGCTCGCGCGAGCGCCGGGCCGCGGCACGAACCGCGTCGCGGACGAGGCGGATCAGCCCCCCCTCCTCGTCCATCAGAACCTCGAGCGCCGCGGCGGTCGTCCCGCCGGGGCTGGTGACGGCCTCCCGCAGGCGTTCGGGGTCCTCGCCCGTCGCCATCGCCAACGCCCCCGCCCCGGCCACGGTGGCACGGGCCAGCGTCAGCGCCAGGTCGGCGGGCAGCCCTTCGGCCCGGCCGGCGGCGGCCATCGCCTCAATGAGGTGGAAGACGTAGGCCGGCCCCGATCCCGACACCGCGGTGACGGCATCCATCTGCGCCTCGTCCTCGAGGCGCACCGTCTCGCCCACGGCGGCCAGCAGCGCCTCCGCACGCGCCAGCCCCGCCTCGCCCGCGATGCCGTTCGCCACGAGGGCGGTGATTCCACGACCGATTGCGGCGGGCGTGTTCGGCATCGCGCGCACCACCGGCAGGCGGTCGCCGAACGCCTCGAACCGAGCGACCGGCACGCCCGCCGCGACCGAGAGGATCAGCGGCCGCGACGACGCGAGTCTGCGAATGACGTCGGCGGCGCCGTCGAGAAGCTGCGGCTTGACGGCGACCACGACGAGCGTCGGATCTTCGGGCAACGCCTCGTTCACGTGCACACCTGTCGGGGGCAACCCCGACGGCGGGGCGGGGTCGACGACCCAGATCGACGCCGGCGGAAGGTCGCGCGCGAGCCAGCCCCTCAGCATCGCGCCGCCCATTCGGCCGCAGCCGATCAGGACCAGCCGTTCGTCGGCGAACTGTTCCGGAGCCATTCATGCCCCCCGTTGCGGGGGGCGAGCCTAGGCGCGGCCGTAGGCCTCCGCAATGGCTACCCGCATCGCCTCCTCGGGGGTGCCGTCGCCCCACGCGGCAAGCTGGAACGCGGGATAGAAACGCTCCGCCGCCTCGACCGCCGAGCCGATCATGCGGTCGATCTGCTCCGGGGTCGCGACCTGCTCGCCCGCCAGCACCAATCCGTAGCGCCAGACGACGAGGTTCTGTTCGGCCCAGTAGGTGAACGCGCCGGTCCAGCAGCGGTCGTTCACGCGGTTCAGGAGGTCGTGCAGCGCCGTCAGCCGGTCCTCGGGCGGTTCCATGTCGAAAGTGCAGACGAGGCGCAGCGTCTCGTCCCCGGCCGACCAAGCGAGCGTCAGCGAATAGGTGCGCCAGCGCCCCTCCACCGCCATGGCGATCTGGTCCTCGGCGATGCGCTCGAAGTCCCACTCGTGGTGCTCGGCCAGATGTTCGACGATGTCGATTGGGTCGAGATGGTCGGTCGACGGGATATGCTCGGAAAGCGACATGTGGCGCCTCTCGGGTTGTGCGGCGCGCCGCCCGAGGGCAACACAACCGCTTGGTGCCTCAACAAGGAACGGCGTCAGCCAAGACCGTCCTTACCAAATATGGTGGGAGCATCCGCGGAACGAGTCCAGACAATTCGCCGAACCGTCCCGCACAAGGGAAAAGGCCGCAACGACGGCGGCTTTCCTGCGTGCGTCGTGCGGTATTCCTATGCGCCGGCGCCCGAATCGCGGCCATCGAGCGCATCAAGACGGGCCTTCAGCGCCTCGTTCTCCTCGCGCGCCTTCTGCGCCATGGCACGGACGGCGTCAAACTCCTCGCGGGTGACGAAGTCGCGCTCGGCCAGCCACCGGTCGACCATGCCCTTGAACGCGGTCTCGGCCTCCTCGCGGGCACCCTGCGCGACACCCATGGCATTGGTCATGAGCTGCGACAGGTCGTCGAAAATGCGATTGCGGGTCTGCATGCGGGCCTCCGTGACTGTTCAGATGATATGGGCTGCCGGGTCGGCGCCGCAAGGTTGACACCGGACGTGGCTCTGGGCAGGCCCGCGCGCGATGCCGTTCGCCATCTCCTTCCCCAACATCTCGCCCGAGATCTTCTCGGTGTCGGTGTTCGGCGTCGAGTTCGCGCTACGCTGGTACGCGCTCGCCTACATCGCCGGGATCGTCATCGGCTGGCGCCTCGCGGTCGCGGCGTTGCGACGCCCGCGGTTCTGGCCGGCGGAAGCGCCGCCGATGCAGCCCGCCGAGGCGGAGGCGCTGCTGACGTGGCTCATCGTCGGCATCCTCGCCGGCGGTCGCCTCGGCTTCGTGCTGTTCTACCAGCCCGGCTACTATCTCGCCCATCCGGCGCAGATACCGGCGATCTGGCAGGGGGGCATGTCGTTTCACGGCGGGCTCATCGGCGTCGCGGTGGCGGCGCTGATCTTTGCCCGTCACCACCGGCTGCCGCTCGGCTCGACGGCGGACCTGCTGGCGCTGGCGACACCGCCCGGTCTGCTCCTCGGTCGGCTCGCGAACTTCGTCAACGCCGAGCTCTGGGGGCGCCCGACCGACCTGCCCTGGGGGGTGATCTTCCCCGGGGCGGCGGCGCAGGACTGCCCGGGCGTCGAGGGGCTCTGCGCCCGCCACCCGAGCCAGCTCTACGAGGCGGCGCTCGAGGGGCTGGTCCTCGGCGCGCTGCTTCTCTGGCTGGCGTGGCGGCGCGGCGGGCTGCGCCTGCCGTGGCAGCTCACCGGCACCTTCCTCGCCGGCTATGGGGCGGCGCGGTTCCTGGTAGAGTTCGTGCGCCAGCCCGACGCCCAGTTCGCGGGGCCGGGCAACCCCCTCGGCCACGCCCTGCAGATCGGCTCCGCGGGCCTGACCATGGGCCAGATCCTGTCGCTTCCCATGATGCTGCTCGGGCTCGGACTGATCCGCCACGCGCGGGCCCGGGCGCATGCCGACCGCCGGCCGACATGACGCCCCTCGGCGATCTCCTGCTGCGGCGGATCGCGATGACCGGGCCGATGAGCGTGGCCGAGTACATGACCGAGTGCCTGCTCCACCCGCAGCATGGCTACTACACCACCCGTGATCCCCTGGGCGCCGGCGGCGATTTCACGACGGCGCCCGAGATCAGCCAGATGTTCGGCGAAATTCTCGGTCTCGCCCTTGCACAGGCGTGGATCGATCGCGGGCGGCCGCGGCCCCTGGTCCTGGCGGAACTTGGGCCGGGGCGCGGCACGCTGATGTCCGACATCCTGCGGGCGACGGCGACGACCGGGCTGCCCGAGGCGGCCGACATTCGCCTCGTCGAGGCCTCGCCGGCGCTCAGGGCACGCCAGGCGGCCGCGCTTGAAGGACGGCGGGTCGAATGGGTCACGCGGGTCGAGGACCTGCCGGAGGCGCCCCTGCTCCTCGTCGCCAACGAATTCCTCGACGCGCTGCCGGTCCGCCAGTTCGTGCGAGCGGGCGCGGCGTGGCGCGAGCGGGTCGTCTGTGGCAGCGGCGACGCGCTGCGCTTCGGGCTGACGCCCCCGTCGGCGCGACCGGAGCTCGACGACAGGCTGGACGACGTCGAGGACGGCGGTCTCGTCGAGGTGTCGAGCGCGACGGCGGCCCTGGCGGGGGAGATCGGGTGGCGCATCGCCCGCCATGGCGGCGTCGCCATCCTGATCGACTACGGCGGCCAGCGCTCGCGGGGCGACACCCTGCAGGCGGTCCGCGGGCACGCGCCGACGAACCCGCTCGAGGCCCCGGGCGAAAGCGACCTGACGGCACATGTCGATTTCGCCGCGGTCGCTAAGGCCGCCCGCGCGGCCGGGGCGGAGGTCTCGGCCCTCGTCCCGCAGGGGGTCCTGCTCGAGCGGCTCGGCATCACCGAGCGGGGGCGCCATCTCGCCGCCGAGCTCGCGGGAGACGCGCTTCGAGGCCACGTCGCCGCGCACCGCCGCTTGACCCACCCCGAGGAAATGGGAAGCCTCTTTCAAGCCATCGCCCTGCATGACGGACGCCTTCCGCCCGGGTTCGACGCGTGACGCTCGAGATCATAACCGACGACCTTCTGGGCTCCGTGCGCCACGGGTTCTTCACGCGGAAGGGCGGCGCCAGCTCGGGGGTGTTCAGCGGGCTCAATTGCGGCGCCGGGTCCACCGATCAGCGCGACATCGTCGCCATCAATCGCGACCGGGTCGCGCACGCGATGGGGGTGCCGCCCGATCGCCTCGTGGGCGTGCACCAGTGCCATTCGGCCGAGGCCGTCGTCGTCGACGAACCACCGTCCATTCCCATCCGCGCCGACGCCGTCGTCACGACGACGCGCGGCCTCGCCCTCACCGTTCTCACCGCCGACTGCCAGCCGGTGCTGATGACCGCGCCGGGCATCGTCGCGGCGGCGCATGCAGGCTGGCGCGGGACGCAGGCGGGCGTTCTCGAGGCGGCCGTCGCGGCAATGGAACGGGTGGGCGCGCGCCGCGGCGAGATCCGCGCGGTGATCGGCCCGACGATCAGCCAGCGCAACTACGAGGTCGGTCCCGACCTCTTCGACGCCATCACCCTCGACGAGCCCAAGGCCGATCGCTTCTTCGCCGGGGGTCCCGGCGACCGGATGCTCTTCGATCTGCCCGGCTACGGCCTGCATCGCCTGCGCGCGGCCGGCGTCGGCGAGGCGACGTGGACGGGGCACTGCACCTATGCCGACCCGACCCGGTTCTATTCCTACCGCCGCGCGACGCACCGCAAGGAGGCCGACTACGGGCGGCTGATCTCCGCCATCCGCCTCTGAGGTTCAGGCGGTCTTCTTCAGGCGTTCCTCGAGGACGTCGAACGGAACGCCCGGCTGGTCCTTCGAACCGCGGATGACGAGCGAGGTCTTGACACTCGCCACGTTCGGGGCGGCGGTGAGTTCGCCCGTCAGGAACGCCTGGAACGTCGACAGGTCCGGCGCCACGCATTTGAGGATGAAGTCGACCTCGCCGTTCAGCATGTGGCACTCGCGCACGAGCGGCCAGTCGCGGCACTGCTGCTCGAATGCGGAGAGGTGCTTCTCGGCCTGCTGCTGCAGGCCCACCATCGCGAAGACCTGCACCTCGAAGCCGAGCGCGCGCGGGTCGACGACGGCGTGGTAGCCGCGGATGTAGCCCGCCTCCTCGAGCGTGCGGACCCGACGGAGGCACGGCGGCGCCGAGATGCCCACGCGGCGCGCAAGCTCGACATTGGTCATGCGCCCGTCGGCCTGCAGCTCGGCGAGGATCTGACGGTCGATGTGGTCGAGCCGGTGTCCGGGCATCGTTCCTCCCGCTGGACGCCGGAACTGCTTACGCCGCACCTCGGTCAGCCGCAAGAATCTTTCAAGATCCGTGCGCATCCGGCAATGCGGGATGCCTTGTTCCGCGGCGATGTCCGCGCCTATATCGGGCGCCACCGGCAAACAGGGGAGCGGGGAAAATGGCCGAACCACGCCACGTCAAGGTGCTGATCGTCGGCTCCGGACCCGCCGGATACACGGCCGCGGTCTACGCCTCCCGCGCCATGCTCGAGCCCGTGCTGATCCAGGGCATCCAGCCGGGCGGCCAGCTCACCATCACCACCGACGTCGAGAACTGGCCGGGAGAGGACAGCATCCTCGGCCCCGACCTCATGACCCGCATGGAGGCACACGCCCGCGCTACCGGGACCGAGATCGTGGCCGACGTCGTCGTGTCGCTCGATCTCGGCCGCCGTCCGTTCCGCGCCACATGCGACAGCGGCGCCGTCTACGCCGCCGACGCCGTCATCCTCGCCACGGGGGCGCAGGCAAAGTGGCTCGGCCTGCCGAGCGAGGAGCACTTCAAGGGCTTCGGCGTCTCCGCCTGCGCGACGTGCGACGGGTTCTTCTATCGCGGCATGGAGGTCGCGGTGATCGGTGGCGGCAACACCGCCGTGGAAGAGGCGCTGTTCCTGACAAACTTCGCCACCAAGGTGTGGCTGGTGCACCGGCGCGACGAGTTGCGGTGCGAAGCGATCCTGCGCGAGCGGCTGCTTGACCACCCGAAGATCGAGCCCGTCTGGAACCACGTCCTGGACGAAGTGCTGGGCGACGAGACGCCGCGCGGCGTCACCGGCGTCAGGCTGCGGCACGCCGAGAGCGGCGCCACGCGGGACCTGCCCGTGGCGGGCGTCTTCATCGCCATCGGCCATGCGCCGTCCTCGGAACTCGTCGCCGACCAGCTCGAGCTGCGCCATGGCGGCTATGTCGCGACGGCCCCCGACTCGACGGCAACGTCGATACCCGGCGTCTTCGCGGCGGGCGACATCACCGACCACGTCTATCGCCAGGCCGTGACCTCTGCTGGAATGGGCTGCATGGCGGCGCTCGAGGCGGAGAAATTCTTGGCCGAGGCCGATGCCGGGGCGGAGGTCAGCATCCCCCTCGGCTGGGGGGCGGAGGTGGCGACGGGCTGAATGTTGCCGATTCACCACGTCGGCGTGCGGACTATTCTCTGCGGAACCCGCTCGGGGTGCGGACGTTCCCGCCACGAACGCAGCCAATACGGCCATGTCAGAAAGAGGTCTGCTGGGGGAATGTCCGGCGAGGAACGCCGGGCGCCACATCGGGCGACCTTGGGGGGTTGGCACTGGCAGTCAGGAGCAGTCGCGAATGACCAAGGGACGCACCCCCCGGGTTCTGATCGTCGAGGATGACGCCATTCTCGCCCTCGACCTCTCGATGAGCGTCGAGGATGCCGGCTACCCGGTGTCAGGTCCGCTGCATCGTCTGCGCGCCGCGATGGACTGCTGTCTCGCGGATGTCGGCATCGCGCTGCTCGACGTCGACGTGTCCGGACAGGTCGTCTTTCCCTTCGCCGACCGGTGTGTCGCCGCCGGCATCCCCGTGATCTTCCACACCGGGCGGGACGACACGACGATGCTCCGCGAACGCTACCCGCAGGCACAGATCCTCGCCAAGCCGAGCACGCCCCAGCAGATCGAGGCGGCCATCGCCCGCATCGACGCTTATCACGGGGCGGCCTGCCAGAGACGGCAGGCCGCCTGCTAAGGCTAGTGGACGTTGACCGGAGCGAGATCGTTCTGCCGCGCCAGGACGAACGCCATCTGACGGTCCTTCACGAGCGCCAGCCGCTGGCCCGAGGAGTTGTGAACCGCGTAGAGCGTGTCGCTCCCGGCGATCTGCCCGCGAATCTCGTCGGGCAACTCTATCGCCGAGACGGGACGGATGTAGACGAGGTTGTCGGTCGGCTCGGCCATCTGAAACTTCTCCGTCATCTCAATCTCCTCACTCATCACTTCGCTTGATGTCGATGGTCTTCACGACCGGCTCCGGGTCGGTTCGCCTGAGGTCCACGTGCAGCAGTCCGCTGTCCAGCCGTGCCCCGGTCACATCAACGCCGTCGGCCAGAACGAAGGTGCGCTGGAACTGCCGCGCAGCGATGCCTCGGTGCAGAAAGCGGCGCTCCGCCTCGTCCTCGGCGATCCGGCCGCGCACGACCAGCTGGTTGTCCTCCATCGTGATCGACATGTTCGCCTCGGCAAAACCCGCGACCGCGAGAGTGATCCTGTAGGATGCCTCGCCGGTCTGCTCGATGTTGTACGGCGGATAGGCCGCCTGGTCCGCCTTCGCGGTGCGCTCGACGAGGCGCTCCAGCTGCTCGAACCCCAAAAGGAAGGGGTGCGTGCCCAGGGCAAGTTTCGTCATCGTGTCACGTCCTCCTTCGAAGCGACGTTCGGGCGGCCCCGGATGGCGACCGCTGACACAAGATATGGGGGCCGGACCACCGCGTCGCAAGCGCTTCGGGCTAGGCGGGCGGGGCCGTTGGGCTTATGCAGGACGAGAGCTCGACAGGTGTACCGCACGATGAACGCCCCCGAGAACATGAACCACGAAGACGTGCTGCGCGCCCGGCTCGATGTCCTGAAGCGCGAGCACCGCGACCTCGACGACGCCATCGCCGCGCTCGAGGGGACGGGGCGGGGCGATCAGCTCACGCTCCGGCGGCTGAAGAAGCGCAAGCTGGGCCTCAAGGACCAGATCGCCGCGATCGAGGACGAGCTTTTTCCCGACATCATCGCGTGAACGGTCCCCTGCCCTCGACGACCATCGCGACGGGCGCAGGCCCATGATCGTCGGCATCGTCATGGGAAGCCGCTCGGACTGGCCGGTCATGGAGCCCGCGGCGGAAATCCTGGTGGACCTCGACGTCGCCCACGAGGTGCGCATCGTCTCGGCCCACCGCACGCCCGACCGTCTCTGGGACTACGGGTCGACGGCGGCCGAGCGGGGCATATCGGTCATCGTCGCCGGGGCGGGAGGCGCCGCGCATCTGCCGGGCATGCTCGCTTCCAAGACGCTGCTGCCGGTGATCGGTGTACCGGTGCCGACGGCGGCGCTCGGCGGCATCGACAGCCTCTACTCCATCGTCCAGATGCCGCGCGGCTATCCGGTGGCCACGATGGCGATCGGCGGTGCCGCCAACGCGGGACTGATGGCCGCGCAGATCGTTGCCCTGTCGGATCCGGGTTTGCGCCAGCGCCTCGGGGATTGGCGCCGGGCGCTCGCCGCCTCCGTGCCCGAGACCCCGTGAGCACCGCCGCCATAGGCATCCTCGGCGGCGGTCAGCTTGGGCGGATGCTGGCGCTCGCGGCGGCCCGCCTCGGCATGCGGTGCCACGTTCTCGACCCCGATCCGCTCTGTCCGGCGGGCGAGGTCGCGCGTCTGACGACGGCCGCCTGGGACGACGCCGCGGCGCTCGCGGCCTTCGCGCGCGGCGTCGACGTTGTCACCTTCGAGTTCGAGAACATCCCGCTCGCCGCCCTGGCCGCGATCCCGGTCCCGATCCGCCCCGGTCCCCGCTCGCTCGAGGCAAGCCAGGATCGGCTCCGCGAAAAGGAGTTCCTGCGCGGTCTCGGCCTCGCGGTGGCGCCGTTCGCGCCCGTCGACGACGCGGCGAGCCTCGCCCGCGCGATGGAGCGCATCGGCGACGGCATCCTCAAGACCCGGCGTCTCGGGTACGACGGCAAGGGACAGGTGCGCCTCCCCGCCGACGACCCGCTCGCCAAGATCGGCCACGCGCCGGCGATCCTCGAGGCGCGGATCGACTTCCGCCGAGAGGTTTCGGCCATCGTCGCCCGGTCGCGGGAGGGCGGCACCGTCGCCTTCGACCCCGGCGAAAACGTGCACGTGGACGGCATCCTGGCCACGACCTCAGTCCCCGCAGCGCTCGCCCCGGACCGCGCGGACGAAGCCGCGGGGATCGCGGCGCGCATCGCCGACGCACTCGACCACGTGGGCGTCCTCGCCGTCGAGTTCTTCGAGATCGCAGACGGCCTTCTCGTCAACGAGATAGCGCCCCGCGTGCACAACTCGGGCCACTGGACGCAGAACGGGTGCCTCGTCGACCAGTTCGAGCAGCACGTCCGCGCCATCGCCGGCTGGCCGCTCGCGGACGGGCGCCGGCACTCCGACATCGTCATGACCAACCTGATCGGCGCCGAAGTCGACGACGCGCCGCGCTGGGCGGCGGACCCCGACTGCGCCGTGCACATCTATGGCAAGGCCGAGGTCCGGCCCGGACGCAAGATGGGTCACGTCAATCGCCGCACGGGGCCGGCCCGGGGATGATCCGCGTCGCCGTCCGGGCGCTGATCCTGGTCGAGGGCCGGTTGCTCCTCGTCAACGCCTACCCCGACGGTGGGCGGGAGCTCTGGTGCGCGCCGGGCGGCGGCGTGGAGCCGCATGTCTCGCTGCCCGAGAACCTGATCCGCGAGGTCTTCGAGGAAACCGGTCTCCGCGTCGACGTCGGCGCCCTGCGGCTCGTCAACGAGTTCCACGACCCGGACGGCACGTACCACCAGATCGATCTCTTTTTCCGCTGCCGCGTGGCGGCGGGGCGGATCGATCCCGGCTGGATCGATCCCGAGGGCGTCGTGCACCGCCGCATCCTCGCCGACCGCGACGCGATGCCGGGGCTGCCGCATCGCCCGCTGGGCCTCGCCGAGGCCGCCTGGGGCAATGGACCCCCGGCCTACGACCCGCTGGAGCCGATCCTGCGCTGAACCGTCAGCCGCGGCGGCGCCATCTCGGCCGGCCGAGGCCGACCGTGCCGAGCGTCACGCCGCCGACGATCAGTGCGGCCGATAGGACAAGGCGTGGCGTGATCGGCTCGCCGATCACCACGACCCCGCCCATCGCCGCGAGGATCGGCACGCTCAGCTGCGAGATCGCCGCGACGCTTCGCTCGAGCCGGGGCAGAATTCGGTACCAGAGCGCGTAGCCGAGCCCCGAGGTGACGGCCCCGGAGACGATGGCGAGCCAGACGCCGCGGCCCGTCGCCGGCGCGCCGTCCCCGAGAAGCGCCGCGGCGCCGACGACGGGGAGGGCGAGCACGAAGTTCGCCGCGGTGGCGCCCAGCGGATCCGAGGCTCCGCGCCCGATCAGAGAGTAGACGCCCCACCCGACGCCCGCCGCCGCCATCGCGACGGCCGCGAACACCTCGCCCGCAGCGATCTCGACCCGGCCGACGAGGACGAGGAGCCCGGCGAACGCCACCGCCGTCCCGGTCCACCGCCGCCGCGGAACCGCTTCGTGCGCGATCAGCGCGCCGCCGAACATGGTGATCTGAACCGAGGCGAAGAGGATCAGTGCCCCAGACCCGGCGTCGAGCGAGAGATAGGCGAGCGAGAAACCCACCATGTAGACGGTCAGCGCCGCGGCTGCCGGAATGCGCATGTCCCGCCGCCAGGCCGATCCCGCGAGGATCGATAGCGAAACGAGCGTCGCCGCGCCTGCGGCCGTCCGGACTGCGGCAAAATCGACGGCACCGATCCCGCCATCGGCCAACGCCAGGCGATTCAGGACGGAATTCGCAGCGAACGCGACCATCGTTATGGCCGTCAGTAAGGCCAATACGGTTCCGTCCGGCGATCGCATCGGCAAGAGCCCCGGCCATCCGGTGCGAACCCTGACGGGGCGGCGCCGCCGTGTCGAGGCCTTCGGATCAGCCGGACCCGCCGCCGCGCCGCACCGCGCCGGGGCGGCGGCCGCGGGTGGCCGCCCCGGGCCGCTCGCTGGTAGCCCACAGCACGCCCGCCAGCACCACGGGAAAGCCGACGACGTGGTAGCCTTGCAGCGCCTCGCCCAGAAAGATCATCGCCATCACCGACCCGAACACGGGCATCAGGTGCAGGAAGTAGACGGTCCGGCTCGGGCCGATGCGCGCCACGGCGGCGTTGAAGGCGAGAAACGCGACGACCGACGCGAAGACGCCGGTGTAAAGCACTGCGCTCAGCGTCGAGGCGTCGAGCGACATGCGATGGCCGCGGGCGAGCTCGGCCAGGTGGAAGGGCAGGATCGCGGCCGCAGCACCGACGCTGATGAGAAACACGAGGAGATGCGACGACACGTCGGACGGCCGGGCCTTCAGCAGCACCGAATAGACGCCCCAGACGACGAGCGCCGCGACGATCCACCCGTCGCCCGGATTAAAGCCGAACCTCAGCAGGGATGCCGGTTCGCCCCGCGCAACCAGATAGACGGCGCCGATGAAGGACACGGCTATTCCGACCGTCTGGCGTCCGGTAACCCGGTCGCCCAGAACGGCGCGCGCGATCAGGATCACCCAGAGCGGCGCCGTGGCGTTGAGGAGAAGCGCATTCGTCGCCTCGGTCGACTGCAATCCGACATAGACCATCGACTGAAAGGCGGCGCCGCCGGACAGCGCCAGTCCGGCCACGACCTTCCAGTTGCGACGCACCGCGCTCCATTCTCGCTTGAGATGAGGCAGGATGATCGGCAGCAGAACCAGGGCCGCCACCGACCACCGCCAGAACGTCAGACCGAAGGGCGGAACGTCGGTGCGCATTCCCCGCCCAACGACCCAGTTGCCGGACCAGCAAAGTACCGCGAGGGTGGCCAGGGCCGCGGCCCCCAGGAACTGCGTCCGCTGCTGCATTGACCCCCCATCCCGCAGCAGGACGGTAGCAGGCGCCGTCGTGCAAGCAAAAGGGGGCCCGAACGGGCCCCCTTCATGAGTTCCGGACCCGCCGGACGGCTTACATCATGCCGTCCATGCCGCCCATGCCGCCCATGCCGCCACCGGCACCCATGGGCTCTTCCTTCTTCGGCTTGTCGGCCACCATCGCCTCGGTGGTGATGAGCAGGCCTGCCACCGACGCCGCATCCTCGAGCGCGGTGCGCACGACCTTGGCCGGGTCGATGACGCCGAAGGCGAACATGTCGCCGTACTCTTCGGTCTGGGCGTTGAAGCCGAACTTGACGTCGTCGCTCTCGCGGATCTTGCCGGCGACGACCGAACCGTCGACGCCGGAGTTCTCGGCGATCTGGCGCAGCGGGGCCTCGAGCGCACGGCGCACGATGGCGATGCCGGCGTCCTGGTCGCCGTTCTCGCCGGTCAGGCCCTCGAGCCTCTTGGCACCCTGGACGAGTGCCACGCCGCCGCCCACGACGATGCCTTCCTGCACCGCG
>CAYMRW010000020.1:0-16530 GCA_964392825.1 uncultured Rhodobacterales bacterium | reverse complement strand
TGACGCCCATGCGAAAGCCGCCGGTGATGAGCTTGTTGAAGAGGAACCGCTCGGTCCGGTCGAGCACGGCCCACGCCGCGAGCACTCGCTCTCGCCGCTGCGGCTCCTCCACTTGGCCGAGGCCGCGGACCTCCTCGATCCAGTGGGCGAGGGAGAAGTCGGAACCCCGGTCGGGCTCCGGCAGGATCAGCGCGATGGTCTCGGCGAGATCGCCGACGATCGGGTAGCATTCCTCGAAGAGCCACAGCGGGATGCCCGCACGTTCCGCCGCCCATTCGCGAAGGCGCGTCGTCGTGACGGTCCGTTTCGGCCGCCGATGCGAGAGAAGCGCCACAGTCCACACCCGATCCCGCTCGGGCGCCTCGGCGAAGTAGGCCGCCAGCGCCTCGACCTTGGCGTTGATCCGCGTCGTCTGATCGAGCCGCGTGAAGAGCTCGGCAAAGCGCTTCACGATCGCAGCCCCGGCGACGGCGGCCCTGGCTGGCGGTCTTTCACGCCTCGACGCCCTCGTCGGCCGGGTCAAGGACGTCGAGGCTCTCGCCCTCGTACTCGGTCTCGACGATGGCGGCGTCGTAGCCCTGGTCCGCGAGCCACCGACGGAAGATCGACGTGTAGCCGTGGGTGGCGAACACCCGGTCCGCTCCGGTTTCGGTGATGGCGGCATTCAGCCCGTTCCAGTCGGCGTGGTCGGACATGACGAATCCGCGGTCCGCCGCGCGGCGCCTTCGCACCCCGCGGAGCGCCATCCAGCCCGACGCGAAGGCGGTGGCCGCGCCGCCGAACCGGCGCATCCAGGGCGTTCCGAGAGCCGAAGGCGGCGCCACGACCAGCGCCCCGGCATGCGCCTTCGAGTCGAGGTCGGGCGTGACGTGGATCGTCTCGGGGAGGTCCAGCCCCTGGGCGCGCAGGATCGCGTTTGTCGCCTCGACGGCACCGTGGGTCAGGATCGGGCCGATCGAGGAGTCGACCGCGGCGAGGACCCGCTGCGCCTTGCCGAAGGCGTAGGCGCCGACGACCGACGCCCGCCCCGCTGTCGCGTTCGCGTGCCACCATCCGTTCAGCCCGGCGACGATCTCGCGCTGCGGCCGCCACTTAAAGACCGGCAGTCCGAACGTGCATTCGGTGACGAAGGCGTGGCAGCGCACCGGTTCGAACGGCTCGCAGAAGCCGTCGTCGACGGTCTTGTAGTCGCCCGAGACAACCCAGACCTCGCCGCGCCGCTCCACCCTGATCTGTGCCGAGCCGGGGACGTGGCCCGCAGGGTGGAACGAGACGGTTACGTCGCCGATCCGCTGCCGCGCGCCGTAACCGATCGTCTCGAGCGGCACGCCGCCGAGGCGGTGGGCGATGACCGGAGCCGCAGCATCGGTGCAAAGGTAGGCCCCGTGACCCGGCCGGGCGTGGTCGGAATGACCATGCGTGACGAGCGCGCGGTCGACTGGCCGCCAGGGATCGATGAAGAATCCTCCGGCGCGACATTCGATGCCGCGGTCGGTGAAGGTCAGAAGCGGTTCGGTCATCGCCCGGCAAGATAGCGCAAGATGGCACCCGAGCCGCACCGCGCCGAGCGTCTTTGCCGATGCCAGACCGCCGCACCATCGGAACGTCGGCGTTTGCCGTTCGTTTTGTGTGAAGATTGGGAGGAGGTTCCGATGGCCGAGAGCACCGCACGCACGGCGCGAACCGACGACAGCGCGGCGCAGGACGCTGCGCAGAACCCCTTGTCGAAAGCCACGGAGACGCAGGCGTCCCTGCGGCGCGACAGGTTGAGTTGGGGGGTGCCTGTGACCGGCGTTGTCGTCGCCCTTGTCGTTCTGGCGCTGTACGTACTGTTTCTCGCATGAGCGGGGAGGCAAAGCGACCGGAACGCGAGGTCGGCGCGATCCCGCCCGATGCGGGGCAGGCGACGCCCGCGCCCCGTAACGACGACCCCAAGCGACGCCCGCCGGCGTCGGGAACCGGCGGCGCCGGCTCGGCTGAGGCCGGAAGACTGGGCCGCCTTGCAGACAGGAAGAAAGAATGACCAAGGGTACGAAGGACGACGGACGTTCCGACACGGATGCGCCCAACGCAGCGATGCTGCGTGACGATATCGACAGCGGCGAAACCGGCGACAAGATCGGTTTCCCCGATCCGTCGGCCGCACCGCTCGGCACCGATGCCGAGGCTGGCGGCAACGCCGCGACCCGCGAGGAGATGAAGACGGCACGGGAAGCCGAAACGTCGCGGCCCGACGAGCGGCAGCCGAGCGACGCGCGGCCGAATTCCGCCACTGACGATTAACCTTTGGCCCTTCGGCGGCCGGTGATCACATCGATCCTGGATCGAGGACCGGGGGAGGACTTTTCTTCCCCGGTTCACCGCGTCATCATCGCGCGTGATGGACGCAAGACCTGCCGAACCGGCCTACTTCAACGAAATGTACGAAGGCGAGGGCGTCCGCGCCCCGTATACCCGTCTCGCGCAGTGGGCGCGCGAGATGCCGCCCGAGCTCATGACCATGAAACGGTCCGAGGCCGAGACGCTGTTCCGGCGCATCGGGATCACCTTCGCCGTCTATGGCGAGGGCGGCGATCCTGACCGGCTGATCCCGTTCGACATGTTCCCGAGGGTGTTCAGCGCCCATGAATGGTCGCGCCTCGAACGCGGCATCAAGCAGCGCGCCCGGGCGCTGAACGCGTTCCTCGTCGACATCTACAAGCGGGGCGAGATCGTGCGCTCGGGCCGCATCCCGGCCGAACTCGTCTATTGCAACGAGGCGTTCGAGGCCGCGGTCTGCGGCTTCCGGCCGCCGCGCGGCGTCTACAGCCACGTCGTCGGCATCGACCTCGTCCGCACGGGTCCGGACGAGTTCTACGTGCTGGAGGACAACTGCCGCACGCCGTCGGGCGTCAGCTACATGCTCGAGAACCGCGAGATCATGATGCGCATGTTCCCGCAGCTCTTCCGCGAGAACCGGATCGCGCCGGTCGAGACCTATCCCCAGCTTCTCCGCCACACGCTGACGTCGGTCGCGCCGCCGAAATGCGACGGCGACCCGACCGTGGTCATCCTGACCCCCGGCCACTTCAACTCGGCGTACTACGAGCATTCCTTCCTCGCCGACATGATGGGGGTCGAGCTCGTCGAGGGCGCCGACCTCTTCGTCGAGGGCGACTTCTGCTGGATGCGCACAACGCAGGGGCCCAAGCGCGTCGACGTCATCTACCGCCGCATCGACGACGCCTTCATCGACCCGGTGTGCTTCCGCCCCGACTCGATGCTGGGTGTGCCCGGGCTGTTAAACGTCTACCGCTCGGGCGGCGTGGCCATCTGCTCGGCCCCGGGGGCCGGGGTCGCCGACGACAAGGCCATCTACACGTTCGTCCCCGAGATGGTGCGATTCTATCTGGGCGAGGAGCCGATCCTGCAGAACGTGCCGACCTGGCAGTGCGCAAAGGACGACGACCGTGCCTATGTGCTGGAGCACCTGCCCGAACTCGTGGTCAAGGAGGTGCACGGGTCGGGCGGCTACGGCATGATGGTCGGCCCCAAGGCCACGACGTCCGAGCACGAGGCCTTCGCCCAGCTCATCCGCGAGAACCCGCACAACTACATCGCGCAGCCGACGCTGGCATTGTCCACCTGCCCGAGCTTCGTCGACGAGGGCGTGGCGCCGCGCCATGTCGACCTGCGCCCGTACTGCCTCGTCGGCCAGACGGTGGAGCTGGTGCCGGGCGGTCTGACCCGGGTAGCGCTGAAGGAGGGGTCGCTCGTCGTGAACTCGTCCCAGGGCGGCGGCGTCAAGGACACCTGGGTGATCGCCGACTGATGCTGCTCTCCCGCACCGCCGAGAATCTCTACTGGATGACCCGCTATCTCGAGCGGGCCGAGACCATGTCGCGGCTCCTCGATGTCGGCGTTCGCACCTCCCTGACGCCGAACATCGGCGGCGGCTACCGGAACGAATGGCACTCGGTCCTGCTCTCGTCCGGCACCGCGCCCGACTACACCCAGAAGTACGGCGAAGTGCGTGAACGCGATGTGGTCACGCATCTCTTCTTCGACGAGGAGAACGGATCGTCGGTTGCCGCATGCATCGCCCGCGCGCGCGAGAACGGGCGCATCGTGCGAACCGCGCTGACGACGCAGATGTGGGATGCGCTGAACGCCGCCTGGAGCGAACTGCGCGAGATAAAGCGGATCGAGCGCTCGAAGCTCGCCATCACCGACCTTGTGGAGTGGACCCAGCGCGCCACGGCGCTGATGCGCGGCACGCTCGGGCTCACGCACCTCCGGAACGACGGCTACGACTTCCTGCACCTTGGCTACTACATCGAGCGGGCGGACGCGACGGCCCGCCTCCTCGACGTCAAGTACTACGTGCTGCTGCCGCAGGTCGACCTCGTGGGCTCGGGGCTCGACAACTACCAGTGGCGCACGCTCCTCCGTGCAATGTCGGCGCACCGCGCCTTCGCCTGGGCCTATGGCGGCGAGATCACGCCCGCCAAGATCGCCGATTTCCTGATCCTCAACCGGCAGTCGCCGAGGTCGCTCCTGACGTCGATCGAGGGGGCGACGACGCATCTCGACCGCCTCTGCCGCAGCTACGGAGCGACGACGCCGGCGCAGTCGCTGGCCCGGTCGATCCTCGGCGATCTCGCCGAGATGCGTGTGATCGACATTCAGGACGAGGGGCTGCACGAGTTCCTGACGCAGTTCGTCGAGCGCAATGCCGGCCTCGCGCTCGCGATCCACGACACATACCTCAGCGGGGACGCGCGGTGAGGCTCTCGGTGCATCATGTGACCCGCTACCGCTTTGCCGAGTCGATGCGGGGCGTCGTCCAGAGCCACCGGCTCACGCCTGCGAGCTTCGACGGTCAGCGGGTCGTCGAGTGGGAGGTGACGGCGGACGGAGCGGTCTTCGGCAGCTACCTCGCCGATGCCGCGGGAGACCTTTTGCGCACCATGACCGTGCTCGGCCCCGTGGAGGCGTTCACCATCGAGGTGGCGGGAACGGTCGACACCGCGGACACGGCGGGCGTGCTGCGCGGGCATCGCGAGACGGTGCCGCCGATGGTCTACCTACGGACCACCCGGGCGACGCGTCCCGACGTCGCGCTGGGCGAGCTCGTCGCGTCCGTGGGCGCCGGCGGCGCGCCCCTCGACACCGCCCACGCGCTCGCCGACGCGGTCGCCGAGGCCATTCGCTACGAGCCGGGACGGACGGGGGAGGCGACCACGGCGGCCGAAGCGCTGGCCGAAGGGGCCGGTGTCTGCCAGGACCATACCCATGCGCTCGTCGCCGCCTCGATCATCGCCGGATTGCCGGCGCGCTACGTGACCGGATACCTGCTGAGCGAAACGCCATCGCCGGCCATGGCGCAGTCGCAGACCGGCGGGGGGCAGACACAGACGATGGACGACGACGATGGCCGCGAGGCGCTGCGCTCGGGCGAGGCAAGCCATGCCTGGGCGGAGATCTGGGTGGGCGATCTCGGCTGGGTCGGGTTCGACGCGGCGAATCGCTGCTGCCCCGACGACCGCTACGTGCGGCTCGGCTCGGGCTTCGACGCCGCGGGTGCCGCGCCGATCCGCGGCGTCGCGCAGGGGGTGTCGGAGGAGACCCTCGACGTCACCGTGGCCGTGCAGCAGGTCCAGCAATAGACCCCGTGCCGCGCCTCGGCCGGCCGGACGCCGCATGACCTATTGCGTCGGGCTCCTGCTCGATGCGGGGATCGTCCTTTTGTCGGATACCCGGACCAACGCCGGCGTCGACAACATCGCCACCTTCCGCAAGATGTTTCTCTTCGAGGCGCCGGACGACCGCGTGATCGCCATCATGACCGCGGGCAGCCTCTCGACGACGCAGACCGCGATCGCACGGCTCGAGGAGTCGGTCGAGAAGGGCGAGGCCGAAGCCGAGAGCAACATCATGCTGGCCGAGACGATGCTGGGCGTCGCCCGGATTGTCGGGCGGGTCCTGGCCGAGACGGCCGCGGAGATCTCCGGCCGCATGCCGGAGCAGGGCCCGTCCGTGTCCGCCACGATGATCGTGGCGGGACAGCGCCGTGGCGGGGCCATGCGCATGTTCCTCGTCTATCCGCAGGGCAACTTCATCGAGGCGACCGAGGACACGCCCTACCTGCAGATCGGCGAGCACAAGTACGGCAAGCCGATCCTCGATCGGGTGGTGCATCCGGGAACCTCGCTCGAGGACGCGCGCAAGGCGGTCCTGCTCAGCATGGACTCGACGCTCCGCTCGAACCTCAGCGTCGGCATGCCGCTCGACCTCGCCGTCATCGAGAAGGACGCGCTGCGGGTCACGCAACGGCATCGCTACATGGTCGACGACGAGGAGTTCCGCGCGATGAGCGCGGCGTGGTCCGTGGCGCTGCGCGAGGCCTTCCGCGGCATCCAGATCTAACATCTTGGGGGGGTGCACATGCGCACGGACGAATTCAAAGGACGGATGGCGGCGGAAGACGAGCTGATCGGCACCTTCGTCAAGACGCCGCGGCAGGAGATCGTAGAGATCCTCGCGGTTTCCGGTCTCGACTTCATCTGCCTGGATGCCGAGCACGCGCCATTCGGACGCGCGGAGCTCGACGTCTGTCTGGCGGTCGCGCGGGCCCTCGACCTGCCGACGCTCGTCCGCGTGGCGCGGGCACGGCCCGAGGCCGTCCTGCAGGCGCTCGACATGGGGGCCGCGGGCATCGTGGCGCCGCATGTGGGGTCGGCCGAGGTGGCTGCCGACGTCGCGCGGTGGTCGCGCTTCGGTCCGGGCGGGCGCGGCTTTGCGGGGTCGACGCGCTTCGGCGGACTGGGCGTCCGGCCGATGCGCGACGTCCTCGCCGCGTCGGACGAGACCGTGGTCATCGTCCAGGCCGAGAGCCCCGAGGCTGTCGCGGCCGCGCCGAAGATCGCCGGGACCGAGGGCGTCGACGCGCTTTTCCTCGGCCCGTCCGACCTGTCGGTGGCGCTCGGCGTGGACCCGGGCAGCGCCGAGATCGACGCGGCGCGCCGCGCCATCGGCGCCGCCACGCGCGGCGCGGGCAAGACCTTCGCCACATGGGTACGCTCGGCCGCTGCCGCCGGACCTGCGCGGGAGGCCGGCGTGACGATGCTGTTCGTCGCCTCGGAGCAGGCCTGGATGCTTGCCGGCGCGCAGGCCACCGTGGCCGACCTGCGCGGCAAGGCCTAGGCCGGGTCCCCCGCCGCTGTCAGGCGGCGCGCGCGGCGCTGGCATCCGCGAAATGCGCGACGGCGCTTTCGAGGAACAGATCGCGGATCTCCGACCGCTCCATCATCAGTTCGTGCTTGGCGTTGCGCATGACCTCGAACCCGCCGCCCGGCCAGCGTCGCATGACCGAGCGGATGGCGCCCGGCACCACGATCGCCTCCTCGCTGCCGGCGAAGGCCTTGGCCGGATAGGGAGGCGGGCGAAGCGCACGCAGCGTCCGCATCTCGCGAAGCGCGGCGAAGAGCCAGGAGAGGCTCGGCCCGCCGAGCGATAGCTCCGGATGCTCCCGCGTCTGCGTCTGCATCCACTCGAACGTCCCCCGGTCCGTCGTGAGCTGGTTCGCGTCGAAGGCCGTCGCGGCGATGTAGGGCGCGGCGCTCGTTCCCGGCGTGTAGCGCGACCCGTGGCCCAGGGCGCGTCCGATCCACGACACGCTCCAGGCAATGGGACGCGTCATCGGCGACATCTCGATGCCCCACATCGGCGCGCTGAAGACGACGCTGTCGACGTCGAGCCCGCGATGCAGCGCCCGGAGCGCGATGCAACCACCCATGGAATGTCCGATCAGGTGGAACGGGCGCGGCAGGTCGAGCGACAGCGCGAACGACCGCAGCGCCGCCACGTCGAGCTGGTAGTCGGCGAAGTCGGCGATGTGGCCCGTCAATGCGTCGGGCAACGCCCGGTCCGACAGCCCCTGGCCGCGCCAGTCGGCCGTGACGACGGACAGACCGCGGTCCGCGAGAAAGCGTGCGACGCGCGAGTACTTCTCGACATACTCGGTCCGTCCCGAGAACAGGAGAACCGTGCCCTCGGCGCCGCCCGTCCACGCCGCCGCGCGCAGCCGCACGCCGTCCTCGGCACTGAGCCACCGCGTCTCGAGCCCGTCCGGGCCGTCCGCGACGTCATGGAAGTACGGGGCCGCCCCCGCCTCAGGAGAGCGCGGCACCCAGCTTCATCGCCGCCGACATGTCCCCCTCGATCCTGAGGCGGCCCTGCATGAAGGCCGCCGTCGGATCGAGCTCCCCGTCGAGGATTTGCCGGAACGTCTCGGCGTCCGCCCTGAGCGTCGCCTCGGCCGGCGTGTCGGTCGCGTGCGCGCCGGTTTCGTCCACGACGATCGTGCCCTCGTCGTCGATCACGAACTTGACGCTGCTATCGATCCCGTGGTCGAGCTTGGCGTTAAGCCGCTCGACCGCGCTGTCAATCACTTGGCTCATCTGGATCTCCGGTCATCGTAATTCTGGACAGGGGTGGGAAAACGCACGACGCCCCTCTACGTTGCCACAGTATGGGTTCGATCTCACGCTTTCTCAAACGTATCGTGGCGGCAGCGCTGATCGCGCCCGGCGCGACCCTGGCGCAGGCCGAGGCGGCTGCGCTCGACGATCTCTTCATTGCGCTCCGCGATGCGGAGGGTCCGGCCGTGCACGCGATCGAGGCCAAGATCGTGCAGGAGTGGTCGAGGTCCGGCTCGCCGTCCATCGACCTGCTTCTCGATCGCGGCCGCGACGCGATGGAACGCGAGGACTGGTCCCGCGCCATCGAGCATCTGTCCTCCCTCGTCGACCATGCGCCTGACTTCGCCGAGGGATGGAACGCCCGCGCGACGGCGCATTTTCAGGCGGGACGGTTCGGGCACGCACTGCGCGACATCGAGCAGACGCTTGCCCTCAATCCGCGGCACTTCGGGGCCCTGTCGGGGCTTGGCGTGATCATGGAGCAGCTTGGCCACGAGCAGCTCGCCCTGCAGGCGTGGCAGGCCGTCGCCGAGCTGTCGCCCAACCGCCAGGAGCTCGACGAGACCCTCGCGCGGCTCGAACGGAAGGCGATGGGGCAGACGCTCTAGTCGATCCTGCGGAAAGGTCCGATCATGGCTGGGCGTGTCTGCGCCGTCCTCGGCCCCACCAACACGGGCAAGACCCACTACGCGATCGAACGGATGCTGGCGCACCGCACCGGCATCATCGGCCTGCCGCTGCGGCTTCTGGCACGCGAGGTCTATGACCGCATCGTCGAGCTGCGCGGGCCGTCTGTGGTGGCCCTGGTCACCGGCGAGGAGCGGATCGTCCCGCCGCGGACCCAGTGGTGGGTGTGCACAGTCGAGGCGATGCCCGAGGGGCTCGGCACCGACTTCGTCGCCGTCGACGAGATCCAGCTCTGCGCAGACGCCGAGCGCGGCCATGTGTTCACCGACCGGCTGCTCAGGGCGCGGGGCCTGCACGAGACACTGTTCCTCGGCTCGGACACGATGCGCGCAGCGATCGCCGAGCTGGTGCCCGGGGCGGCGTTCCAGCGGCGCGAAAGGTTCTCGACGCTCTCCTATGTCGGGAGCAGCAAGATCACGCGGATGCGGCCGCGAAGCGCCATCGTCGGCTTTTCCGCCGAGAGCGTCTACGCCATCGCCGAGCTGATCCGCCGGCAGAAGGGCGGCGCCGCCGTGGTGATGGGGGCGCTGAGCCCGCGCACGCGCAACGCGCAGGTTGCGATGTACCAGAACGGCGACGTCGACTATCTCGTCGCCACGGACGCGATCGGCATGGGCCTCAACCTCGACATCGACCACGTGGCCTTCGCCTCCACGGTCAAGTTCGACGGCCGCCGGATGCGGTCGCTCGCGCCGAACGAGGTGGGGCAGATCGCGGGCCGGGCCGGACGCTACATGAACGACGGCACCTTCGGAATCACCGGCGAGGCGGCGCCGCTCGACGACGACACCGTGGGGGCGGTCACCCGCCATACCTTCCGCCCGGTCCGCCGCCTGTCGTGGCGCAACGCGGCGCTCGATTTCGGTTCGCCCGAGGCGCTGATCGCCTCGCTGGAAGTGCCGACCGACGCGCCTCTTCTCGGCCGCGCCCGCGAGGCCGAGGACCTGCGGGCGCTGAAGGCTCTGTCGGACATGGCCGAACCCCGGGCGCGGGCCAGCGATCCGCGCTCGGTCCGTCTTCTCTGGGACGTCTGCCGGATCCCCGACTTCCGCGACATCAGCGCCGCCGAACATGCCGAGATGCTGGCGCGGATCTACGAGTTCCTGCACGAGCGCGGGCAGGTGCCCGACCACTGGCTCGGCGCGCAGGTCCAGCGGATCGACCGGACGGACGGCGACATCGACACGCTGTCGAAGCGGCTCGCCTACATCCGGACATGGACTTACGTGGCTCAGCGAACCGGCTGGGTTGCCGACGAATCGCGTTGGCGCGAGGAGACGCGCGCTGTAGAAGACCGCCTGTCCGACGCGCTCCACGGCGCCCTGACGCAGCGTTTCGTCGACCGCAGGACCAGCGTGCTGATGCGGCGGCTGAAGCAGAAGGAGACGATGTTGGCCGAAGTGAACGAGAGGGGCGAGGTGTCCGTCGAGGGTCATCTCGTGGGCCGCCTCGAGGGGTTCCGCTTCACCCAGGACGCGAGCGGCTCTCCCGACGAGGCGCGAACGCTGCGGCAGGCCAGCCTGCAGGCGCTGAAGCCCGAGATGCATCTGCGGGCGGATCGCCTCTACAACGCGCCCGACACCGAGCTCGACTTCACCGAGCAGGGCGGCCTGATGTGGGGCGAGAACGCGATCGGCAAGCTGGTCGCGGGCGCCGAACCGCTCCGGCCGTCCGTGCATGTCTTCGTCGACGACGAGGCGGGCCCCGAGGTGCTGCAGAAGGTCCAGCGGCGGCTGCAGCACTTCATCGACCGTCGCGTCGCGACGCTGTTCGAGCCGCTGATCGCGCTGCGGAGGGACGAGACGCTCGACGGGCTCGCCCGCGGGTTCGCATTCCGGATGCTCGAGAGCCTCGGCATCCTTCCGCGCGACGACGTCGCGCGCGAGGTCAGGGACCTCGATCAGGCGGCACGGGGCGCGCTTCGCAAGCACGGCGTGCGTTTCGGCCAGTTCACCATCTTCCTTCCGGCGCTGCTGAAGCCTGCGCCGACGCGCCTTCGGCTTGTCCTCTGGTCGCTGGCGCGCGGCCTCGACGAGTTCCCGGAAAGCCCGCCGCCCGGCCTCGTCACCGTGCCTGCGGCGGAGGGCCTGCCCGAGGGCTACTGGCCGATGGCGGGCTACCGCGCGGCGGGGGAACGGGCCATCCGGATCGACATGCTGGAACGCCTCGCGGACCTCCTGCGCCAGCGCGACGGCGGGGCCGGGTTCGAGGCGTCCGCGGACATGCTGTCGATCACGGGCATGACGCTCGAGCAGTTCGCCGGCCTCATGCGTGGTCTGGGGTACCGCGCGGAGGCGGGCGAGCGCGTGCGGCAGCGTGCGCCGCGGCCGACCGAGGGCGCCGCCGCGACGACCGGTGATGCGCCGGCCCCGACGGTTGAACCGCGGGCATCGAGCGAGACAGAGGGTCCGCCAGAATCGTCGGGCGAAGAACGCGCCGGCGCCGACCGCGCCGTCGACGCGTTGTCGGCGGAGGAAACCTCGCCGGCGCAGGAGACAGGCGACCGCGAACCCGCGGATGCCGCCGTCGACGGCGAGGCGCCGGCAGCGCCGGAGTCGGGCGATGCCGGAGGGGGGGCGTCCGCGGAGGCAGACGAGCCCGCGGAGATGGAGACCTTCTATACCTTCACGTGGATCGGGCGAGGTGCGCAGGGAAAGTCGCGCAGTCCCCGAAGGGAGGGTGCCAAGGGCAAGCGCAACGCCCCCAAGCGCGGGGAGAAGCCGGCGCGGTCTTCCAAGACCGAGACCGCGCGCAGCTACGAGGCGAAGCCGACGCGGCGTTCCGACCGCATCGATCCGGACAACCCCTTCGCCGCCGCCCTGATGGGCCTCAGGGACAAGTCCTGAGCGACCCCGGCCCGGCGCAGCGGATCGACAGGTGGCTATGGATCGCCCGGTTTTTCCGCACGCGCAGCATCGCCAGCGCGTTCGTCCGGTCGGGAAAGGTGCGCCTCAACGGAGAGCGCGTCCTGAAGGCGGGACGATCCGTGAGCGCGGGGGACGTTCTGACGTTCACGCAGGGTCGCGATGTTCGCATCGTTCGCGTCGCCGCGATCGGCGAGAGGCGCGGCCCGCCGAGCGCGGCACGGGTTCTCTTCGTCGATCTGTCCGAGGTCCCCGGGGTCCCGGGGCACGGCGGGATCGCGGTGGATGGGGACGATCGGGCCGATCGTCCGGGGGCGCAGAGTGCGCCCCGGGGTCGCCTTGAATGACGCCCGCGCCGCCATTAGTCGTTCGGAGCGAAAGGAAGCTCCCATGACTTACGTCGTTACCGACGCCTGCATCGCCTGCAAGTACACCGACTGCGTCGAAGTCTGTCCTGTGGACTGCTTCTACGAGGGCGAGAACATGCTGGTGATCCACCCCGACGAATGCATCGACTGTGGCGTCTGCGAGCCGGAGTGCCCGGCCGATGCGATCCGACCGGACACCGAGCCGGGGACCGAGTCGTGGGTCGAGTTCAATCGCAAGTACTCCGAAGCCTGGCCGGTGATCGTGACGAAGAAGGACCCCCTCCCGAACGCGGAGGAGATGGACGGCAAGCCCGGCAAGATGGAGCTTTTCTCGGAAAACCCCGGGGAGGGCGGCTGACGGCCGTCGCCTCTCGCGCGCCGACCTCGTACTGCGGTGACGCGCCCGGGCATCGATTTTGCACCTCCGCAGATGCGGGGAGTTGGCGATGCGTGCATAAACTGCTATATGTCGGCATAGATTGGGACCCATGGGGGGTACCTCGCCGATCCTGCCGGGGATCGCGCGACGGTGACAGGCTTGCGGCGACGGGCGCGATGAGGCGGCCGCCGCCCTCTTTGTCACTGGGACCTCCGGGTCTGTCATGAGGATGATGCCGGGATGAGCAAGAAGAACGCCGACTTTCGACCGAACGACTTCGTCGTCTATCCGGCCCACGGCGTGGGCCAGATCGTCTCGATAGAGGAGCAGGATATCGCCGGGTTGACGCTCGAGCTCTTCGTGATCTCGTTCGAGAAGGACAAGATGACGCTGCGGGTGCCGACCAACAAGGCGTCAGATGTCGGAATGCGCTCGCTCAGCTCTCCCGACATCGTCTCGAAGGCGATGGCGACGCTGAAGAGCAAGGCGCGGGTGAAGAAGGCCATGTGGTCGCGCCGGGCCCAGGAATACGAACAGAAGATCAATTCAGGCGACCTCATCGCCATCGCCGAGGTCGTGCGCGACCTGCATCGCGGCGACGATCAGCGGGAACAGAGCTATTCCGAGCGGCAGCTCTACGAGGCGGCGCTCGAGCGTCTTACGCGAGAGATCGCGGCCGTGCACGGCGACGCCGAGATCGAGGCGCAGAAGCGGGTCGACTCGGTCCTGATGACGCGCGCGGCCTAGGCGCCATCCGACGATCCGCATGCCGGAGGCTCAGGCGTAGCCGTCGCGCGCCGCCTGAAGCGCTTCGGCCAGCACGTCCTGGCGGCCGATCTGGTTGGCGAGGATCAGAATGAGCCGTGCGTTCAGCGCCTGGCTCGCGGCCGCGTCGAGACCGTCGTGGGCAGCGATGAGGGCGGCGTAGAACTCGTCCGGCGCCTCGAGGTTCGGATCGAGCGTCAGAGAGGTCATGTCGAATCGCGCCCCGTCGCGTGCGCGATCGCAGCCCGAACCGCCTCTGCATCGTAGCGGCTCCATCTGCCGACGACGTGCTGGTCGGGGCGGATGAGGTAGACCGCCGCCGGAGCATCGCCAAGATAGCGTTCGGCGAGTTCGCCGCCGACGTCGCCCTCGGTCACCGACAGGCAGCGGACGGGGATCGGACCTTCGATACCGCCGGGCGCGAAAGTGTCGATGGCGAGAAGCGTGAAGCCCCTGAGTTCTTCGAGTAGGAAGCCGTCGCCGAACGGCGCGTCGGGGCAGGGGCTTCCCGGCCGCGTCCGCGCCGGTCCTCCCGGCAACGCGTCGGGCCCGTTGAGCGGCGAGCCGTCATAAGTGCAGGGCACCGACAGCCGGCCCGAGTTGACCAGGGGCCGCGCGAAGGCGTGCCGCGCGCTCAGATCGAGTACCGCGTCGCGGAACAGGCGGCTCACGACTGATTTCGGCGTGATGAAGTCCGTCGACCGCGTCGAGTTCAGGATGTTCTCGTCGGCGCCGTGGCGACGCTCGACGTCGTAGCTGTCGATGAGGCAGTCTGGCGCCGTGCCGTCGAGCACCAGCGCCAGCTTCCAGGCGAGGTTGTCGGCGTCCTGCACGCCAGAGTTCGCTCCGCGCGCCCCGAACGGCGAGACCTGATGCGCGCTGTCCCCGGCGAACAGGACACGCCGATGGCGGAAGGCGCGCATGCGTCGGCACTGAAACGTGTAGATCGACGACCAGACGATCTCGTACTCGACGCCGTCGCCCAACATCCGGTCGATGCGGGCGCGGATGTTCTCCTCGCGCAGTTCCACTATGCGGTCGACGTTCCAGCCGATCTGGAAGTCGATGCGCCAGATGTCGTCCGGCTGCTTGTGCAGGAGCGCCGAGGCCCCGGACTGGAACGGCGGGTCGAACCAGAACCGCCGCTCGACGGGGAAGTCCGCGAGCATGCGGACATCGGCGATGAGGAAGCTGTCCTCGAAGACGCGGCCCTCGAACTCCTGCCCGAGCATCTTGCGCGTGGGCGAGCCCGCGCCATCGCAGGCGACCAGCCAATCGGCCTCGAGCCGGTAGGGCCCCTCGGGCGTCAGGATCTCGAGCCGCGCACCGTCCTCGCCCGCCTCGATCTCCTTTACGCGATTGCGGCCACGGATCTCGATCGGTGCGCCGGCCTGCTGCGCGGCATGCACGCGATCCACGAGAATGCGTTCGAAGTGTGGCTGCTGGAGATTGATGAAGGCCGGGAACTTGTGCCCCGAATCGGGCAGGAGATCGAAGGCGTAGACCTCGCGGTCGCGGTGGTAGACGCGGCCCAGGTTCCAGACGACCCCCTTGTCCAACAGCGCGGCGCCGCAGCCGAGCCGGTCGGCGATCTCGAGCGTGCGCTTGGCAAAGCAGATGGCGCGGCTGCCTTCGCCCACCCCCTCGTGGTCGTCGAGCACGACGACGGGCACGTCCCTCAGCCCGAGGTCCAGGGCCAGCGTCAGTCCGACGGGCCCGGCGCCGACGATGACGACCGGGTGTCGGACAGGGCGCCCTGCGTCCTGATCGGTGGATCGCTCGTAAGGGTAGAGCCGGAACGCCAGCGAGTAGCGGTCGTCGAGCATGATCCTCCTTTCGTCCGGCCGCTCAGGCCGCTGCCCAGAACCTTTGAGCGCTCTCGACGCGCCCCCATTCGAGGTGGAAGTCGTCGAGCTGCGGTGGCGCCACCCCGGCCTGAGTGAGCATCGCGTGGGCCTGCCCGCGGTGATGGATCTGGTGCTGGAAGAGATGAAGGAGGATCGCGTCCACCCGTTCCTCCGTCAGACCGACGCGGCGCTCGATGACGCGGAGCGAAGGCAGGTCGCCCTCCGCCAGGCCGTCGCAGAACTGCATCAACCGCGCGTCGGCCGCGGCCTGCGCCGAAACGAGTTCCGCCCTCCGGTGCAGTTCCACCCGATCGAAGACGGCAAGCCCGAGCCCTCCCGCCTCGAGGGCGTCGAGGTAGTAGAGATCGACGGCGAGGATGTGGTCGAGCGTCGCCTGTAGGGAGCCGAAGAAGCTCGGCCACGTCGCGGCCCAGAGGGCTTCGGGCAGGGCGCGGCAGGCATGGTGCAGGACCGCGTTGGCCCAAGCGTTGTTCCGCGCCATCGTCCGCACGAGGTCCGTTCCGCTCATCCCTGCAGCGCCTCCCACATCTCCTTGTCACGTGCCGCGGTCCAGATCCGCGGCGTGTCGAGGCCCAGTGCCTCGTCATACGCGCGGGCGACGTTGAACGGCAGGCAGTGCTCGTAGATCGCGAAATCGGCGAACTTCGGATCGCATTCCGCCCGAACCGCGTCCCACGCCTCCTTGAGCGAGCCGCCGCCCTGCGCGACCCGCGCCGCCGGACGATAGGTGGAGCGGACGAAGTCGCCCGTCGTGTCGAGCGCGGCGCCGACCATCTCGCGGCCGACGAGCGCGTCGCCGCGGCCGGGCGCGATGGCGTCGAGGTCGAAGGCGCGGATCGCCTCAAGTGTCGCCGGCCAGTCGCCGAAATGCCCGTCGCCGCAGTAGCAGGCCGAGTGGTACTCGACGATGTCGCCCGTGAACATGACGTTGGCGTCGGGAACGTGGGCGACGACGTCGCCTGCGGTGTGCGCCCGGCCGACCTGCATGAGATCGACCCGGCGCCGCCCGAGATAGACCGACATGCGCCCGGCGAACGTCGTCGTGGGCCAGGTCAGGCCCGGAATCTCCTCGTGGCCCTGGAACAGGCGGGGGAAGCGGTCGAACTCGCTCTCCCAGTCCTCCTGCCCGCGCTCGAC
>CAYMRW010000019.1:0-17015 GCA_964392825.1 uncultured Rhodobacterales bacterium | reverse complement strand
GCATCACCGGCGACTGGCCGAGGAGCTTCTCCATGATGCCCTCGCCCTCGCTCAGCTCCCGCCTGAGCGCCCGGTTGTCGAGGGTCAGACGGCGGCTCTTGGTCGCGCGTTTGGCGAGGTCCGACATCTTCTCGGGGTCGAAAGGCTTCTCGAGGAAGTCGAAGGCGCCGAGCTGCATCGCCTCGACCGCCATCGGCACGTCGCCGTGCCCGGTGATCATCACCACGGGCAGCGCGCTGTCGATACTCATCAGGCGCTTGAGGAACACGATCCCGTCCATGCCGGGCATGCGGATGTCGCTGATGACCATGCCCGGCCAGTCCGGCCCGATCGTCTTCAGCGCGTCCTCGGCGCTGTCGTAGGTCTCGGTCTCGAACCCCGAGAGCGCAAGCCATTGCCCGATCGACTGACGCATGTCCTTCTCGTCGTCGACGACAGCGATCTTCATGGGTTTCGCCATGGTTCCCCTCACTCCGCCGCGGTGGCCGTGACCCGTTCGGCAAGCGGCAGATAGACTTCGAAGACGGCTCCGCAATCCCGGCCGTTCCGCGCCGTCAGGCGGCCGCCGAAATCCGCGACGATGCCCGACGAGATCGCGAGGCCGAGTCCGACCCCGTCGCCCGCGGATTTCGTGGTATAGAACGGCTCGAAGAGGTTTTCCAAGTCCTCGATGCCGTGGCCGTTGTCGCGAACCGAGAGGGTCGCGGCGTCTCCGCCGACGCTCAGGGTCAGGCGTACCTCGGCCGGGGCCACGCCCCGCGTCGCGTCGAATGCGTTGCGCAGCAGGTTGACGATCACCTGTTCGAGGCGGATCCGGTCGGCCCGCACGAGGACGGGCGTGCGAGGCAGGGCGCGGACGATCCTGACCTCGCGCGACCTGAGCTGCGGTTCCATCAGCGTCAGCGCCGAAGAGACGGCGTCGCGGAAGTCGATGACCTCGACCGCGGTGCCCCCCTTGCGGACGAAACTCTTCAACTGGCGCGTGATAGCGCCCATGCGCTCGATGAGGTCGTCGATGCGCTGGAACGACGACAGCGCCTCCTCCGGGCGGCGCCGCTGCAGGAGGAGCCTGGCACCGGCGAGGTAGGTCTTCATCGCCGCCAGGGGCTGGTTGAGTTCGTGACTGACCGATGCAGACATCTCGCCCAGTGCCGCCAGCTTGGACGATTGCGCGAGACTCTGTTCGGCCACCTCCAGACTGCGCTCGGCACGCTCGCGCTCGGTGATCTCTCGCTGCAGCGCCTCGTTCAGGACGCGCAGTTCCTCGGATTCCCGCTGGAAGACGACGGATCGCAGCTGCGCCTTGCGGCTGCGGAGGTACGACCCGAGCGCGAGCAGGATGGCGAAGGCCATGATCTCGATCGCGAGAACGCTGTTCACCGCGTCGCGGATGTTGTCGTGCGAGGTGAACGAGATGATCGTCCATCCCTGGAAGTTCATCTTCGCCTCGTGCCGCATCACCGCGTCGCCCATGAGCCAGGCGTCGGGCGGGACGACGCCGCTCCAGTCGGTGACCGCCTGGCGGGCCCGCTGGATGGCCGACGGCGGCGAGCGGACCGCGAGCGCCTCCTCGACCGTGCGGCCGCGCCAGCGTGGTTCGGTGGCGAGGATGACATCGCCCGAGCTGTCGGTGACCATGGCGACGTCGGTGACCTTCGACCAGTCGTCCTCGAAGCCCGAAAGGTCGGCGGTCGCCACGATGACGCCGAGAAGGCGCCCGCCCTCGAAGATGCGGCGCGAATGCAGGAAGTCGGTGCCGCCGGCCGGCGTCCGGAAGACCGTGAACACGGTGTCGGACGAGCGGACGGCATCGACGAAGTAGGGGGCCGATCGGTGGTGCTCCCCGAGCTTGGTGCGGTCGGTGGCGGCGACGACGCGACCATCCGCATCGAGCAGCTTCAGCGAGGCGACGTCGATCTCGTCCTGGTATTCGATGAGGCGCTGACTGGTTTGAACGTGCTCGCCCGACTCCAGCGCGCTGATCAGCGCCGGGTCGCGCGACAGGAGGAGGGGCACGATCGAGACCCGCTCGAGTTCCGATTTCAGCGTCCCGCCGTTCAGGGCGAGCCGCACCTCGGCGCTGTTGCGGTGCCGCTCGGTGAAGCGCTCGGTCAGCAGCTTGTTAGAGAACCAAACGACGGCGACCGCCGCCGCGATCAGGGCGACGAGAATGACGCGGACCGGCGTCACGGCCGAAAACAGCGCTCGGGAATGACCTATTGTCATCTTGAGAAGTTATCCACGCCGGGCCTCTCGCTCAAGCCGAGCACGCGGCCCGGTCGAGACCGCGAAACAGCGGCGCGCCATCGGCCGACCCGAGGGAGGCGTCGGCGGCCCGCTCCGGATGCGGCATCATCCCGAGCACTCGGCGGTTTCCGGACAGGATTCCCGCGATGCGGTCCGAGGACCCGTTGACGTCGTCGGCGTACCGGAACGCCACGCGATCCTCGGCTTCGAGCGCGTGTCGCGTTTCCGCGTCCGCCGAGAAATTGCCGTCGTGGTGCGCGACCGGAAGCTGCAGGCGGGATTCGGCCGTCCAGGCGGAGGTGAAGGCGCTCGATGCGGTCGCGACCTCAATCTCGACGGTGCGGCAGACGAAGCGAAGCCCGGCGTTGCGGATCAGGCTGCCGGGAAGGATCCCCGCTTCCGTCAGGATCTGGAAGCCGTTGCAGATGCCGAGGACGTAGCCGCCGCGCGCGGCGTGGTCGCGTATCGCCGCCACGACCGGCGCGCGCGCCGCGATGGCCCCGCATCTGAGATAGTCGCCCCAGGAGAACCCCCCGGGAACGGCGACGAGGTCGATGCCGGCCGGAAGGGCAGGCTCCTTGTGCCAGATCATCGCGACCTCGGCGCCAGCGGCGCGCAGGGCCACGGCAAGGTCGCGGTCGCAGTTCGAGCCGGGGAAGACGACGACCGCGGCTTTCACGGGAACTCGACCTGCCAGCTCTCGATAACCTCGTTGGCGAGAAGCGTGCGGCACATCGCGGCCACCTCCGCCTCCGCCGCGGCGCGGTCGTCGGTCGCGAGCTCGAGGTCGATGATCTTGCCCTGGCGCACGCCGCGAACGTCGTCGAACCCCAGGAAGGAGAGCGCCATGCGGATCGCCTCGCCCTGCGGGTCGAGGACGCCGTCCTTCGGCATGATCAGCACCCGCGCGCGCATCGCGGTCCCTTCCTGACGATGGGGCCGCTTTAGCGGTCGGGCGGAACCGAAACAATCCCGCCCGAATCGTGCCTCAGCAGTAGTACCAGCCGATCCCGTCGCTGTAGCAGATGCGTCCGAACGAGCGCATGAACGTGAAGTAGCTCGCGAGCTGGACACCCTGATCCGTCGCAGGACCGGATGTCTCGACAGACCGCGCCGTCTCGGGTGACGTCGGCGAAACGCTGGCGTCGGCAGGCCCTGAAGTGGCGATGGAGACGGCAAGGACAGAAGCAAGAATTGTCTTCATGGGAATGGCTCCTCTTCAATATCCTCCGAAGCCTAGGGAGGGTCGGAGGAGCCATAAAGTCGGGCAAACCGGACCCCCGCAGGGGTTGCCAGACCCGCCCGTCGGGATCCCTCGACGGGCGGGTCTAGGTTCCGGCGGACGTTCCGACCACGGGTGGTCAGGCCGAAAGCTCCGAGCGGTTGAGCGCGCAGTGCGACCAGAGCGCGTCCATCGCGTGCACCAGCGCGTCCGTCTCCTTCGGGCCATGCACGGGCGAAGGCGTGAAGCGCAGCCGCTCGGTCCCGCGCGGCACCGTCGGGTAGTTGATCGGCTGCACGTAGATGCCGTGCGACTCGAGCAGCATGTCGGACAGCATCTTGCACTTCACCGGGTTGCCCACGTGCACCGGGACGATGTGGCTGCCGTGGTCGATGAGCGGCAGCCCGAGCCCCTTGAGCCGCATCTTCAGCGTCCGTGCCTGCGCCTGGTGGCGCGCCCTGAGCGTCTCGTCGCCCTTCAGGTGCCGCACGCTCGCCGCGGCGCCGGCGGCCACCGAAGGCGGCAGCGAGGTGGTGAAGATGAACCCCGGCGCGTACGACCGGATCGCGTCCGCCATCCGTGCCGAGGCGGCGATGTAGCCGCCCATCACCCCGTAGGCCTTGGCGAGCGTCCCGTTGACGATGTCGATGCGGTGCATCAGCCGGTCGCGCTCGGCGACGCCGCCGCCGCGGGACCCGTACATGCCGACCGCGTGCACCTCGTCGATATAGGTCAGCGCGCCGAACTCGTCGGCGAGGTCGCAGATCCCTGCGATCGGTCCGAAATCGCCGTCCATCGAATAGATCGACTCGAACGCGATGACGATGGGCCGCCCGGGCTCGATGCCCTCGAGAATCTCGCGCAGATGCGCGAGGTCGTTGTGGCGGAAGATGCGCTTGTCGCACTTCCCGCGGCGGATCCCCTGGATCATCGAGGCGTGATTGAGCTGATCCGAGACGATGACGAGCCCGGGGAACAGGTCGGGCAGCGTCGACAGCGTCGCGTCGTTGGCGATGTAGGCCGAGGTGAAGAGGAGCGCCGCCTCCTTGCCGTGGAGGTCGGCAAGCTCCGCCTCGAGCGCCTTGTGGTAGACCGTGGTCCCGGAGATGTTTCGCGTGCCGCCCGAGCCGGCCCCGGCCCGGTCGATGGCGTCGTGCATCGCCGCGAGCACCGCCGGGTGCTGGCCCATGCCGAGGTAGTCGTTGCCGCACCAGACCGTGACCGGACGCTCGCTGCCGTCGGGGCGCCGCCAGACCGCGTGCGGATACCGGCCGCGGCAGCGCTCGATGTCGATGAACGTCCGGTAGCGCCCCTCGTCATGCAGACGCTGCAGCGCCCCGTCGATCATCGCGTTGTAGGTCAAGCTCGAACTCCCCCGCAGTCTCTTGTCGTCATAGTGACGCCTCCGCCGACCGACAATGCGGTGCTGGAACGCAGGCGCCCTTGATCGAGGTCAATTCGCAATGGGCACCGCGCAGTCGGCCGCGCCCCCCATCGTCCGGGCATCCTGATTGCAAAGATCGATCGCGGTTGCCGCCGCGCCGTCGCCTTGGGCCATGCGCCACGCGCCGGTCCGCTCGGAGACGGCGAAGGCCTTCTCCCCGCGCACCCGGCGATATGTCGAGCGGAACGCGTTGGTGGCGTCGTAGGAGAGCTGTACCCGGCCCGGTTCGTAGCCCCGCGGCAGGATCTGCGCGGCCACCCGGCAGGCCTCCGACCCGCTCGGGCGCGCTGCCTCGCAGGCGGCGACGGCGGCCCGATCGGCAGCGCCGGTCGAGTGGAAGTTGAAGGCGCCCTGCAGCGACTCCGACTGCAGCCCCTCCGAGGGGGAGTACGCGATCGACCCGTAGTAGCGGAAGGTCTGGCCGGTCCGGTCGGCCTCCTTGACCATCTCGCTCATGACCCGCTGCTCGAACTCGCTCAACGACGGCGACACGGCGAGCTGGATGCCCCGTGGCGAGAACAACTGCTGCGCGGCCGCGCGCTCGTCGATGGCCTGCGCTGCCGCGGCCGTACCGAACATGACGATCACGAGCGCCACCCAACGCATGCAAGCCATTCCCCACCCCACCTTGTCCACCGGCGAAAGCCTACCGCGGCACGCGGTTCCTTTCCACCCTGCTGGACCCGGCACCGGCCGGATGCGAAGGGTAGGGCGGACCAAGAGGGATGCCGCGACATGAGCCTTGATGCCGTCCTCTCCCGGATCGACGAGGGCCTGCCGGCCTCGCTCGAGCGACTGACCGAGTTCGTGCGCATCCCGTCGGTCTCGACCGACCCCGCCTACCGCGAGGCATGCGACCGGGCCGCCGACTGGCTCGTCGCGCGGCTCGGCGAACTCGGCGTCGTGGCGGGCAAGCGGCCGACGCCGGGGCACCCGATGGTCGTCGGGCACGGCGACGGACCCGGGCGGCATCTGCTCTTCTATGGGCACTACGACGTGCAGCCCGTGGACCCGATCGAGCTCTGGGACCGCGATCCGTTCGACGCTGCCGTCGAGAAGACCGAGGCCGGGCCGGTCGTCCGCGGTCGCGGCGCCTCGGACGACAAGGGCCAGCTGCTGACGTTCGTCGAGGCGTGCCGGGCATGGCGCGATGTCACCGGCACGCTTCCCGCGCGCCTCACCTTCGTCTTCGAGGGCGAGGAGGAATCGGGCTCTCCGTCGCTGGTGCCGTTCCTCGAGGCGCATCGGGAGGAGCTCTCGGCGCCCGAACTCGCCCTCATCTGCGACACGACGATGTACGATCGCGAGACGCCGACGATCACCACGACGCTGCGCGGGCTCCTGGCCGAGGAGTTGACCGTCACCGGGCCCTCGAGGGACCTGCACTCGGGCGGCTTCGGCGGCATCGCCCGGAACCCCATCCGCGTGCTGACGCGGCTGCTTGCCGGGCTGCACGATGCCGAGGGGCGGGTGACCGTCCCGGACTTCTACGACGGCGTCGACGACGTGCCCGAGCGGGTGGCGGAGCAGTGGCGGGCGCTGGACTTCGACGCGCGGAGCTTTCTCGGCGCGGTCGGTCTGTCCGAGCCCGCGGGCGAGGCCGACCGCGAGCCTCTGCACCAGATCTGGGCGCGCCCGACCTGCGAGGTGAACGGTATCTGGGGCGGCTACACGGGCACCGGGTTCAAGACGGTCCTGCCGAGCGAGGCGCACGCCAAGGTCAGCTTCCGCCTCGTCGGCCAGCAGGACCCGCAACGCATTCGGCAGGCGTTCCGCCAGATGATGCGCGAGGGGCTGCCGCCCGATTGCGCGATCGCGTTCACCGACCACGGGGCCGCCAGGGCGTCCGCCATGGACATCTCGCACCCCGCCTTCGACGCCGCGCGCCGGGCCCTCGATGCGGAGTGGCCCCGTCCGAGCGTCTTCGCGGGCGGCGGCGGGACGATCCCCATCGCCGGCTACTTCCAGCAGATCCTTGGTCTCGACTCGCTGCTGATCGGCTTTGCGCGGCACGACAACCGGGTGCACTCGCCGAACGAGAAGTACGACGTCGAAAGCTTTCACAAGGGGATGCGCAGCTGGGCGCGCGTCCTCGCGCGTATCGCCTGAGGGGGCGGCGCCGGTCGGGCCGGTCGATCAGCGAGATGCGAAAGGGCAGTGGTGGCGCGGTTGACGGGGCTCGAACCCGCGACCCCCGGCGTGACAGGCCGGTACTCTAACCAACTGAGCTACAACCGCCCACTGCAGCACCGACCGTTCCGCCGGCGTGGGGGGCCTTCTAGGTCTGCGCTGCTGGGGCGTCAAGCGGCTTTCGGCTCCGCCTTCGGCCGCCGCGCGCGGCAGTCGTCAGCCCCGAACCAGGTCGTCCGTCGAAGCCGACAGTCCGGCAGCCTCGGCCGACGCGACTTCGCTGCGCACGCGCTCGCGCTGATCGGCCGGCATGGCCGTGGCGACGAACAACGCCCGATCGAGGCGCTGCAGAACCTTGTCCCGACACGAAATGTGTCCCCTCGTAATCACCGATGCTCTCTCCAGAAAACGGGACCCCGACACACCACGGGGCACCTTGCTTAACCATACCGACGATTCCTGAACCGTCCGTTTGCGATATTGGGCTCGGGTCGCTCGATCCAACTCGAGATCAGCGGAACGTGAGATCGTCCGCAAGTCCAGCCGACACGATACCGGCGCGACACGATGGTGGGTGATGACGGGCTCGAACCGCCGACCCTCTCGGTGTAAACGAGATGCTCTACCAACTGAGCTAATCACCCGTGGGCGTGCCGCCCGGACACCGTGTCGAGAGCTCGGTGCACGTTGGTGGGTGATGAGAGATTCGAACTCCCGACATCTTCGATGTGAACGAAGCGCTCTACCGCTGAGCTAATCACCCGCCGAGCGGTTGACCTACCGCCGGCCGCCCGTCGACGCAAGACCCGGCCGCGGCTCCCGGTTTGACGCGCCACCCGTCCCCGTCGCGTCAGCCGGCGGCGGACCCCGCACGGACCAGTTCGGCCAGCCGATGCAGCGCCGCCGCGTAGCCCGCAGGGCCGAAGCCCGCGATCACCCCGTCCGCGACGCCCGAGACGAAGGAGCGGCGGCGAAAGCCCTCCCGCCTGTGAACGTTCGACAGATGCACCTCGAACACCGGCATGTCGCACGCAGCCAGGGCGTCGCGGACGGCGACCGAGGTATGGGTATAGGCGGCGGGATTGATGACGATCCCGCAGGCCTTCGTCCGGGCCTCCTGCACGAAATCGACAAGCTCGCCCTCGTGGTTGGTCTGCCGGAAGACGAGGCCCAGGCCATGTTGGTCGCAGGCGGCGCGGCAGAGCGCCTCGATGTCGGCGAGCGTCGCCCGGCCGTAGACCTCGACCTCGCGCGTTCCGAGGAGGTTCAGGTTGGGTCCGTTCAGGACATGGGCGGTGCGCATCACGCCGCCTCCTCCGCTCGCGGGGCGCGCGGTCCGGCGCCCTCCGTCGTCTGACATGCGGCCGTTCCCGGCACAAGGTGCGCGGGTCCGCGGTTACACGTCGAAGAACACCGTCTCTTCCGCGCCCTGCAGACGGATGTCGAAGGTGTAGAGCTGGGCTCCGTCGCGCTCGCCGCGCCGGGCGATCAACGTCTCGCGCCGGTGCGCCCATTCGATCTGGTTCAGCACGGGGTCGGCGGCGTTCGCCGCCGCCTCGTCGTCGAAGTACATCCGCGTGACGAGGCCGATGTTGATCCCCCGCGCCACGATCCAGAGGCTCAGGTGCGGGGCCTGCATGCCGCCGCCGCGCGCCGGGCTGGCGCCGGGCTTGATCGTCGCCATCTCCCAGACGCCGGTCTCGAAGTCGGTGACGGCGCGCCCCCAGCCGCGGAACCCTTCCGCCACCGGCCCGCCGCCGTCGGGATGCGCGTGGTGCCCGTGCGCATCGGCCTGCCAGATCTCCACGAGCGCGTCGCGGACCGGGGCGCCCATGCCGTCGATGATCCGGCCCGCGACCCGGATGCGCTCGCCCTCGACGCCGGGGCCGGCGATGTCGCGGCCGAGTTCGGGGGGGTGCGTCTCCAGGCCCGCCCGGCCGGGAGCGAGGCCCAGATGCACGTAGGGACCGGCCGTCTGCGACGGGGTCTGGCGGAGGTCGCGCGAGGGGCCGGCCATCCGCTCAGACCCCCTCGAACGGCGTCGCGCGGCGACCGCGCAGCACGACGTCGAGCCGGTAGGCGATGCTGTCGAAGGGCACGGTCGCGTTCATGTCGAGGTCCGCGGTCAGCGCGGCGATGGCTTCAGGATCGGGAATCGTGTTCACGATCGGACAGAGCGGGATCAGCGGGTCGCCGGCAAAATAGCACTGCGTGACGAGCCGCTGCGCGAAGCCCGAGCCGAAGACCGAGATGTGGATGTGCGCGGGACGCCACGTATTGGCGTCGTTCCGCCACGGATAGGCCCCGGGCTTGACCGTGTGGAACCAGTACCGGCCCGCCGCGTCGGTCAGCGTCCGGCCGCAGCCGCCGAAATTCGGATCGAGGGGCGCGAGATACCCGTCATTCCGGTGCCGGTAGCGGCCGCCGGCATTCGCCTGCCAGATCTCGACGAGCGTGCCGGAGACCGGCCGGGCATTCTCGTCGAGAACGCGCCCGTGCAGGATGATGCGCTCGCCGATCGGGCTTTCGCCCGGCCGGGCGAAGTTCGAGAGAAGGTCGTTGTCGCCGGCGCCGACGTCGCGCTCCGTGAACACGGGTCCGGTCAGTTCGGAGGGCGACCCCTGGAGACTGACGAGGGGCAGGCGCGGGGACCGCGTCACCGAGGTTTTGTAGGCGGGCGTGAGGGCAGGCGGATGCCGACCGCGGTCTCGCTGGTAGAAGTCGCCGTGTGCGCTCATCGTCCCCCCCGGACGGCCACCGCATCCTCCCTACCGCGAACTCCGCCTGCCGCGGAAGGGGCGGGGAGATCGCCCGCCGCGCTTGCGACCGGCTCGCCCCCGTCTCGCGGTCAGGCCGTGAAACGCCAGCGGGACGCGTCCCACCTCAGGTCTAGCCGCGCGGCGAGGCGCTCGAACCGGCGCGACAGGCTTCGGTCATTGGCGTGGCGCGACCAGCGTCGCAGCGGCAGCAGCGTGTAGCTGCCGTACCCGTCCACCAGCACCAGGCGGGAGCGTCGGTGCCGGGTCTCGTGGACGATGTTCGACGGGGCGAGGTCGTGGGCGACGATGTGGAACGCCCGCACGTCCTCCGCGAACCGGGTCAGCGCGTCGACGAGGTCGGCGTCGAGACGACCCTCGCGGTGCAGCCGCTTCAGGGTCGGGGCGACGCCGCCGTCGCGGGCGCGGATTTTTTGCACGACGACGCCCAGGCCGCGGTCCGTCAGGATCATGCCGCGCGGATGGGCGAGCGGCGGCGGCCGGCCGATCTCGGCCGCACGCATCATCGCGTCGAGATAGGCCCGCTCCCGGCGGTAGACGTTCCGGTAGGGCCCGGTGCCCCGCCATCGGCGCCACCATCCCCTGAGCCGCGACGCGCGCGCGCGCTCGGCCCAATCGCTGCGCGCGACCTTGACGAGCTGGCTCGGCTTGTTCGGGCGCACGAAGATCTCGCTCTCGCGCCCCCGCGCGACCGGCTCCAGCCCGTCGAGCCGGACGACGGCCGGCGTCCCCGCCTCGGATGCCGACGATGCCTGCCGCATTGCGTCCGGCACCATGCCCTCCAACAGAATGCCCCGTTCGCCCCGCTACGCGGGCGCCGCGACCGGGATGTCGCCTGTGTAACGGGTGCATGACGATCTTGGAACGGGGTTCGCGGAAGCCGTATGCAGCCTGGGTCGTAGCGCGGATTGCGCGGCCCGCGCGCCCGGGTCATCCGATGTCGGTGACGGGGGTCGCCACGCTCCACGGTTCGCAGTCGGCCCGGCCCGGCGTCCGCGCGCCGCGGGGCCGCACGAGGCGGAACACCACCTCGGTGTTGGGCGCCATCAGGCGATTGCGGCCGCGATAGGTGACGGTGATCGGACCCTGCGTGCCGCCGCCCGTTGCGATCCGCAACTCCTCGGGCGTCGCCTCGAGCTCGACGTGCTGCCCCATGTAGCGGATGCGGGTGCGCACCCGGGTGAGGGCGTCGGGCAGGACCGGGTCGACGTTCAGCATGCCGATGCCGGGCGCGATACCGAGGTAGCCCGCCTGCAGCATGTCGATGGTGCCCGCCATCGCGCCCAGGTGGATGCCCTCCCGGGTGGTGCCGCCCTGCACGTCTACGACGTCGGCGCGGAGGGCCTGCTTCAGGAGCTCCCAGCTCTCCGGGCGGTTCGACCGCGCCACGACCCAGGCATGGACGACCCGGCTCAGCGTCGAGCCGTGCGAGGTCCGCGCATCGTAGTAGGCGACGTGGGCCGGGATGTCGGCGGGATCGAAGACGTAGCCGAGCTGTTCCAGGATCTGTCTGAGTTCCGCAGCCGAGAACAGGAAGGGGAGCATGAGCACGTCGGCCTGCTTGGAGACCTTGTAGGCGTTCACGTCCTCGCCCTTGGCCTCGAGGATGCGGTCCAGTCGGTGGATGTCGCCGTGGCGCGCCCGGTACCCCTCCCAGTCGAGCTCGCGCAGGTCCTCGTAGCCCTCGAACTGCGCGATGAGGCCGTTCGACAGGAACGGCACGTAGAGCAGTTCCGAGAGCTGCTGCCAGTGTCCGATCTCGCCGGGCTCCAGCCCGAGTTTCGCCGCCAGTCGCCGGCGCCGGCTCGGCGGCAGCTCCTCGAGCGCGTCGACCGTCCGCGTCAGCACCCAAGCGCAGAGAACGTTCGTGTAGGCGTTGTCGTCGATGCCGCCGGCCGTCTCCGGATCGGCTCCGGGATAGGCGGTGTGGAACTCGTCGGGGCCCATGACCCCCTTGATGCGGAAGCGGCAGAGCCTGTCGTCCCAGGTCGCCAGCGCCGCGAAGAAGCGGGCGATCTCGACCAGGGCCTCGGCGCCGCCCTCGGCCAGGAAGTCGCGGTCTCCGGTCGCCCGGAAGTAGGTCCACATGTTGTAGGCCACGGCGAGCCCGACGTGACGCTGCAGGCGCGTCGCGTCCGGCACCCAGCGCCCGGATTTCGGGTTGAGGTGAAACGCTTGCGACTCCTCGCGGCCGTCCGAGCCGCTCTGCCAAGGATACATCGCCCCGGGCAGTCCGGCCGCGGCCGCGAGACGCCGCGCCGCGGGCAGCCTGCGCAGCCGGTAGTCGAGGAGCGAGCGCGTCAGCCGCGGCGCGCGCAGGTTCAGGGCGCGGAAGATGAAGAGCTCGTCCCAGAAGATGTGCCCTCGGTAGGCCTCTCCGTGCCAGCCCCGTGCGGGGGCGCCGGCATCGATCGGGGCCGAGTGCGGCGAGACGGTCTGAACGAGGTGGAACGTGTTCAGCCGCAGATGCTGCTGCGCCTTGTCGTTGCCGTCCGTGAGCGAGATGTCGAAATCGTCCCAGAGGGGCGCCCAGGCCCGCTCGTGATCGGCGAGCAGGCGATCGAATCCAGGCGCGGTCTCGACCGCCTCGCGGGTCGCGATCAGCGGCGAGGCGGTCGCGGGGTCGCGCGCGGTCGCGAAGGCCACGGTCTTGACCAGCCGCAGCTCCCGCCCGTCCTCGACGTCGCAGGCGTGATCCGTGCCGACCTCGTCGCCCTCCTGCCACGGTTGCGGCACGAAGGCGGGCTCGGTTTCGGTGCGGGCCGCCATCGCCGCCTCGAGCCGCGACTGCAGCGTGCGGCAGTACACCTGCGCCACGCCGGCCGCCGGGTGGTTCAGCCCGATCACCTCGACATGGCAGCTCTCGAGGTCGCCGTAGCGCGGGACGCCGAGGTTGCGGACGCGCCCGTCGAGCGCCGATCGCACGTTCAGGCGGCCGCTCCATCCCAGGGGCGCGATCCTCAGCTCCACCGCCGCGAGAAGGGGGGCCGCCATGCTGACGAACCGGCGTTCGGTCACATTCAGGGCGCGGCCGTCGGGTGCCGCAAGTCGCATGGTGCGGACCAAGATGCCGCGCTGCATGTCGAGCTCCAGCCGGTAGTCCCGCGCGTGCTCGCGCGTCCGCAGCCACGGTCCATCCTCGATCCTCATGTGCACCGGCAGCCAGTTCGGCCAGTTCACGAGGTCCTCGTTCTCGATCTCGTGGCCGGCGACCTCGCTCGTCCGCCGGTCGTAGCCTCCGGCCAGATAGGTTCCGGGGTAGTGCACGTCGTCGGCAGTGGCGTCGAGCGTGGCACCGCGGGTGCAGAACCGTCCGTTGCCGAGCGTGCAGAGCGCCTCGCGCAGACCCTCGGTGGCGGGGTCGAAGCCTTCGTAGACCAGTTTCCAGCTCATCTCGCGACCTCCACCTCGGCCAGGGACGCCACCGTCGCGTGGGCGCCGATCCGGCTCAGCTCCTCGGCGGCCTCGCCGCGCGCGACGCCGACCACCACCGCGAAACCGCCCGCCAGTCCCGCGCGGATCCCGGCGCGGGAATCCTCGAAGAACGCGCACCGCGGGGGCGCGATGTCGAGCTGCCGGGCCAGCGCCAGGGGGACGTCGGGCGCGGGCTTGCCCGGCAGCTCGCGGGCGCGGGACACCTCGCCGTCGATCCGCGCGTCGAAGGCGTCGTCGAGATGCCCCGCGCGAAGAACGTCCGTCGCGTTGCGGCTTGCCGTGAACAGCCCGATGCGCAGACCCTGCTCCCGCAGGGCCCGAAGGAGCTCGCGCGCGCCCGGCAGCACCTCGACGCCCATCTCGTCGAGCGCGTCGCGGAACGCCCCGTTCTTGGACGCGCAGATCGCGTCGATCTCGTCCCCTGCGGGCTCGATCCCGCGCGACGCGAGAAACGCCTGCGCGCCGTCCCGCCGCGCCCGGCCGTCCACGTGGGCGACGTAGTCCTCGTGCGAGAACGGGCGCGTTTCGCCCCGGCGTTCGAGGAACGCGTCGAAGATGCGCTTCCACGCCCGCTCGTGCATGGCCGCCGTGTCGGTGACGACACCGTCCATGTCGAAGACCGCCCCGTCGAGGGCCGCAAGCTGCAATCGCATCGTCATCGTCCCCCGTCGCCACGCCCTCGTTTGAGCCGGGATGGGCCGTCGTCCGCGCAGTCTGACCCTAGCCCGTTCCCCAGTCATGACCCCACTTTTCGATCATCGCCATGACGCGGCGCGATTCGCGAGCCTGCGCGGGCGCGGATCCGGGCGAACGAAGTGGAAAAAGCGGCGAACTGCGCTCGCGAGGGCATTACAGCCGGTCAAGGATCTCGCGTGCCACCGACTGGTAGGCCTGTCCCGCCTCGTGCCGCGGCGCGAAGGCCGCCACCGGCGCCCGGTGCACCCCCATCCTCTCGACGTCCGTGGAGAACGGCACCGTGGCGGCGAGGAACCGCTTCCCGTGGTCGCGGCGCAGCCGGACCTCGGTCTCGCCGTGCAGCTTCTTTCGACGGTCCGCCATCGAGACGAACGGCATGAGTTTCTTCCTCGGCAACTTCTCGGCCCGGAAGAACGCCACGAGCTGCGCGAACGTCCGTTCGGACAGGGTCGTGGGCACGACCGGGACGATCACGGCGTCCGCGGCGCGGAACACGTTCTCGGACAGGATCGAGATGTTCGGTGGGCAGTCGAGCAGGATCAGGTCGTAGTCGCTGCCGGCGGACTTCAGCGCCTTCTTCAGCCGGGAGCGGCTGTTCTTCATCCGCGCCAGAAACACGTCGAAGTCGCGGAAGGTCAGGTTCGCGGGCAGGATGTGAAGCCCGTGGAACTCGCTCTCGCGGATCGCCCCGGTGAACTTCTTCACGTCGGTGAACAGGGCCGCGTCCTTCAGCTTCTTCGACGGTTTGGCGCGCAGGTAGAAGCCCGACGCCCCTTGCGGATCAAGATCGCAAAGCAGGACGCGCCGGCCGGTCTCGGCGAAGGCGTGGGCGAGGTTCACTGCCGCGGTCGTCTTGCCGACGCCGCCCTTGTTCGAGTAGCAGGCGACGACCTTCACGCCCTTGGCCATGCGCTCGCTCCCTGATCTGTCGCGGCGCGGGCGCCGCTGAACCTCGCGCCCTTCGATGACGGTGCGCGCCGGTCGCGGGGACTGCATCCGCGCGACGAAGACGCGGACGGAGACGGGGGCCATGAGGTCTCGAACCCCCCTCCCGATCGTGCGAGTCCCCGCATGTGCGAGGGGCGACCGTTGTTCCGCTTCGGGCGCAGCCCGCGTGCCGGGCAAGTCCCTGCGCGTCGTTCCGGCGCAGCGGTGTCCGCCGTCGCCCTGATCATCTGAGCGGGATGAAGTCGACCACGTCGCCAATGCCGCGGGCGTCGTCGTGCGGGGGCCGGACGACGAGCGCATCGGCCTCGGCCAGGACCGTCAGCAGCGCGCTGTCCTGACGGTCGGCCACGACGAGGCCTTCCGCCGTGCTGCGGGCCCGCATGTAGTGCTCGCGCGGTCCGTTCCGGCCGACCGGCCGCGCGAGCCCGCCGCGCAGGCGGGGCACGGGGCCGGGGGGGTGCCCGAGCATGACGCGCACCACCGGCACGGCGAACACCATGCCGCACACCATCGCCGAGACCGGGTTGCCGGGCAGGCCGAGCATCGCCGCCCCTCCGAGCCGCCCCGCCATCAGGGGCTTGCCGGGACGCATGGCGACCCTGTGGAACCGGAGCTCCATGCCGCGGGCCTGTGCCACCTCAGCGACGATGTCGTGGTCGCCAACCGACGCGCCGCCGATGGTGACCACGAGATCGGCGTCTTGCGCGAGGTCGAGGGCGTAGCCGAGCGACGCGGCGTTGTCCCGCGCGATCGGCAGGATCCGTGCCTCGGCCCCGGCGTTCTCGAGCATGGCGGCGAGGCCGAACGCGTTCGAGGCGATGATCTGGTCCGGGCCCGGCTCTTCGCCGGGCATCACCAATTCGTCGCCGGTGGCAATCAGCGCCGCCACGGGCCTGCGCGTCACGGCGACCGTGGCGACGTTCATCGCCGCGATGAGGGCCAGGTCGGCCGGGCGAAGGCGCCGCCGCCCAAGCCGATGCCCCTCGGCGAAGTCGGCGCCGGGCGCGCGGATGAAGGGGCCCGGGTCGGCATCGGCCGCGACCTCGATCGCGTCGCCGTGGGCGGTCACCTCCTCCTGCATCACGACGCGCGCGGCGCCGTCGGGGACAGGCGCCCCTGTGAAGATGCGCACGGCCTCGTTGGGGCCGATGGTGCCCGCCCACCGGCGCCCGGCGGCCGACGTTCCGACCACCCGAAGCCGGACCCCCGGCGTGGCCTCCGCCACGGCGTATCCGTCCATGATCGAGGTCGGGAACGGCGGCTGGCTGCGCCGCGCCGCGACGGGATGCGCGAGCATCCGGCCGGCCGCCATGCGCAGCGGCACCTCCTCGGCCTCGAGGGGGCCGACCAGCGCCAGGATCTGCTGCAGCGCCTCGGCGACCGAGATCATGCCCGGGGCGGCGCTTCCCAGCGGCCGGACTTGCCACCGTCCTTGAGGATCAGCCGGATGCCGGAGATCTCCATGCCCCGCTCGACCGCCTTGAGCATGTCGTAGATCGTGAGCGCTGCGACCGAGGCTGCCGTCAGAGCCTCCATCTCGACGCCGGTGCGGCCGGTGGTGCCGACCGTCGCCTCGATCCGGATCCCGGGCAGCGCCTCGTCCACCGCGAGTTCGACGCCGACCCGCGTGATCGGCAGCGGGTGGCAGAGCGGCACGAGGTCGGAGGTCCGCTTGGCGGCCATGATGCCGGCGAGGCGGGCGGTGCCGAGCACGTCGCCCTTTTCGGCCGTGGCGCCGGTGATACGCCGAAGCGTCTCGGCCCGCATCCGGATATGAGCTGCCGCAACCGCTGTCCGCGCCGTCTCGGACTTGGCCGAGACGTCGACCATGCGCGCCTGCCCCCGCTCGTCGAAATGCGTGAGGTCGCTCATGCCCCGAGGAGCTTGCGCGTGGCGGCCGCGACGTCCGTCTGACGCATCAGGCTCTCGCCAACGAGGAAGGCGTGCGCGCCCGCCTCGGAGAGCGAGGCGATGTCGTCGGCAGAGCCTATTCCCGACTCGGCGACGACGATCCGGTCGCCCTCGACCATCGGCGCGAGGCGTCGCGTCGTCTCGAGGTTCGTCTCGAAGGTGGCGAGATCGCGGTTGTTGATGCCGATCAGCGGCGAGCGGAGCT
>CAYMRW010000018.1:0-17247 GCA_964392825.1 uncultured Rhodobacterales bacterium | reverse complement strand
AGGTGTTGCGGATCGTGCCGTCGGCGAGCGTGACGTAGGTCGGGTTGCGCACCGGGGCGACCGTGAGGTCGATCGGCGACCTGGCGAAGAGGGCCCAGACCAGTCCGACGCCGATCAGGGACCAGAGCGCGAAGTAGATCATGGTGCGAACGCGCAGGATGTGCCGCCAGATCGGGCGCGGCGGCTCCCCCGCCCTCTCCCGCGGCTCGTCCGACAGGGCCAGGTAGTCGATCAGGCCGCGCGGCTTGCCGATCTTGGCCATGACGTCGTCGCAGGCGTCGATGCACAGCGCGCAGGTGATGCACTCCATCTGCTGGCCGTTGCGGATGTCGATGCCCGTCGGGCAGACCGCGACGCAGGCGTTGCAGTCAATGCAGTCGCCGAGCTGCTCGGGGCCCGTCGCCGACGCCTCCGTCCGCCGCGCGGCGTCGGTCTTGCCGTAGACGGCGCCCCGGTCTAGGCCCGAACCCCGCGACTCCGCCGCCGCCTGCTGGCGCCGCTTGGTGCCCTTGCCCCGCGGCTCGCCCCGCCAGTCGCGATAGGCCACGGTGATGGTCTCGGGATCCATCATCGCCGCCTGAATCCGCGGCCAGGGGCACATGTAGATGCACACCTGCTCGCGCATGAAGCCGCCGAAGACGACCGTGGTGAAGGTCAGGATGGCGATCGTCGTGTAGGCGGCCGGGTGCGCCGAAAAGGTGACAAGATCCCGCGCCAGGGCCGGGGCATCGGTGAAGTAGAACACCCAGGCGCCGCCGGTGGCCAGGCCGATGAGGACCCAGGTGGTCCACTTGGTGATCCGCAGGCGCCACTTGCGCGCGTCCCACGGCGCCTTGTGCAGGCGGATGCGGGCGTTCCGGTCCCCCTCGATCCAGCGCTCCACCAGCATGAAGAGGTCGGTCCACACGGTCTGCGGGCAAGCGTAGCCGCACCAGACCCGGCCGAGCGCCGAGGTGAAGAGAAAAAGCCCGAGCCCCGCCATGATGAGCAGCCCGGCGACGAAGTAGAACTCGTGCGGCCAGATCTCGATCCAGAAGAAGAAGAACCGCCGGCTGGCGAGGTCCACCAGCACCGCCTGGTCCGGCATCTCGGGTCCTCGGTCCCAGCGGATCCACGGCGTGAGGTAATAGATGCCGAGCGTCACGATCATGATCCACCACTTCAGGCGGCGGAACGTGCCGGACACGCGGCGCGGAAAGATCGGCTCACGCGGCGCGTAGAGCGATTGCGGAGAATCGGTCATCCGTCGTCCAGGGTCTGTTCGCTCGATGGTTCTGCCCGGGGATCGGGCCGGCCACCTTGACGTGGATCAAGCCTCGCTGGCGAAGGGTATGCGGTGTTCCGCCGCGCGGAAAGGGCGGTCGTGGGACAGCGAAGGAACGCGACGCCGCGCCTCGGCGACCTGCGCCAGATCGACGTCGACGAGGGTGATGCCGGGCTCGACCCCGGCATCGGCGACGACCTCGCCCCAGGGGGCCACCGCCAGACTGTGGCCGTGCGTACGGCGGACGCGCCCGCGGCTTGCGGCGTGGCTGCCGGTCTGCGCCGGCGCCAGGACCCAGCAGCCGGTCTCGATGGCGCGCGCGCGCAGAAGCGTCTCCCAGTGCGCGGCGCCGGTGACGGGCGAGAAGGCCGCGGGCACGGTGAGGATCTCGGCCCCCGCCTGCGCCAGCGCCCGGTGAAGCCGGGGAAAGCGGACGTCGTAGCAGACCGTCATGCCGATGACGGTGCCCAGCGCCTCGGCCGTCACCATGCGGTCGCCGTGGCGGAACGCGGCCGATTCGCGGTACGTCTCCTCGGCGTCCACGTCGACGTCGAACATGTGGATCTTGTCGTAGCGGGCCGAGATCGCCCCGTCGGGGCCGACGAGGAACGACCGGTTGGCAAACCGCGCCTCGGACGTCTTGAGGGCGAGAGACCCGATCAGGAGCCAGACCCGGTGCCGGGCCGCCGCCGCGCGCAGGGCGGCGAGGGTGCGGTCGTCGTCCTCGTGCCGCAGCACGGCCTCCTGATGCGTCCGGCTCGCCGACACGCAGTTCGTGACCTCGGGCGTGAGGACGAACTCGGCGCCCCTGTCCGCCGCCTCGTCGACGGCGTTCGCCGCAGCGACCGCGTTCTCCGCCGGATCGTCCGACGAGGTGAGCTGGACGAGCGCCGCGCGCATCAGCGGCCGAGCATCGGATCGAGCTTGCCCGCCCGGATCAGCGCCGAGAGGTCGTCGTAGCCGCCGACATGCGCGTCTCCTACAAAGATCTGCGGCACCGTGTGGCGGCCTTGAGCGCGGGACATCATCTCCTGACGCCGCTCGGGCGCCTTCATGACGTCGATCTCGGAGAAGGCGATGCCCCGTTCGGACAGGAGCCGCTTGGCGGCGTGGCAGAAGCCGCAAGTTGCCTTCGTGTATATCTCGACGGTCTGCATGGCATCTCCGAATGGTACGGAGTCAATCTAGGCGTCGCGGGCCACCCGTGCCAGCACCACGGTCGAGACCTCGGCGGCTCCGGCGGCGTAGAGCGCCTCCGCGCAGCCCGAAAGCGTGGCGCCCGAGGTCATGACATCGTCGACCAGAAGCACGGGCCGGCCGGCGATACGACCGGCATGGCGCGGCTCGGCCAAAAAGGCGCCGTCGAGGTTGGCGAAGCGCTCCTCCCGCGACTTGCCGTCCTGCGATCCGGTCGGGCGCTCGCGGCGAAGGGCGTCGGGGATGGACGTCAGTCCGGCCTGCCGCGCAATGGCGTTCGATAGCAGAGCTGCCTGGTTGTACCGCCGCCGCAAGAGCCGCCAGCGATGGACCGGGACGGGCACGACGACGCTGTCGGCGTTCAGGAGCGGGCGCGCGGCGCGCAGCATCCAGTCCCCCGCCGGCCGCACGAGGTCCAGCCGGTCGCCGTGCTTCAGCGCCAGCACGATGCGTCGCGCCGTGTCACGGTAGACCAGCGCCGCCCGTCCGCGCGACCAGGCGGGGGGCGCCGCCCGGCACTCGTCGCAATGGACGGCATCGGTGTCCGCCCCGGGCAGCGGCACGCCGCAGGCGTCGCAGACCAGGCCGGAGATGAAGGGGGTCTGCCGCCAGCACGATCCGCAGAGCGCTCCGCCGTCCTCGACCAGGGCCCGGCAGGCGGCGCACTGGTTCGGCAGGATCAGGTCGACCGCCGTCTTCAGCCAAACCCGGCCTTGCCAACCCATGGGACGCCCTACCTCGCGCGCTGATGGCCACCCCGCCCGATCTCGTTGACCGAACGGCTCTGGCGCTGCACCGCCGGCGCGCCGCGCGCCGCCCGGACCTGTTCCTGCACGACGCCGTCGCCGACGAGGCGGAGGAAAGGCTGAACGAGGTTAACAGGACCTTTACGGCGCCGGCCGTGGTCACGCCCTGGCCCGATGTCTGGCGCCGCCGTCTGCCGGCGGCGGTCCTGGTCGCCGACGACGACGTGCTCGACCTGCGGCCCGAGTCGCACGACCTGGTGATCCACGCGCTGTGCCTGCACTGGGCGAACGACCCGGTGGGCCAGCTCGTCCAGGCACGGCGGGCGTTGCGGCCCGACGGGCTCATGCTCTGCGCGACGCTCGGCGGCGGCACCCTCGGCGAACTGCGCGCCGCGCTCGCCGCGGCCGAGGCGGAAGTCACGGGCGGACTTTCGCCCCGGGTCCTGCCGATGGGGGAGATCCGCGACCTCGGCGGCCTCCTGCAGCGGGCGGGCTTCGCCCTCCCCGTGGCCGATTCGGTCAGGGTGCGCGCCTCGTACGACGGGCTGGCGAAGCTCGCCCGCGATCTCCGGGCGATGGGCGAGCAGAACGCGCTGGGAGCGCGTCGCCGGCAGACGCCGCCGCGCCGCCTCTTCGCGGAGACGGAGCGCCTGTACCGCGCCGCCTATCCGACGGAGGGCGACCGTGTCCTCGCCACGTTCGAGGTCGTCTGGCTGACCGGATGGGCGCCGGGACCCGGGCAGCAGCAGCCGCTGCGCCCCGGCTCGGCAAGCGCGCGGCTCGCCGATGCGCTCGGGACCGAGGAGCGCCCGACAGGCGACCGCACCGGCCCGCGGCGTGTTTGACCCGCGTCCCGAAGCGGTTATCTGAGGGCACATCGCCCGTCGGACCGAGGATCAGCGACCATGTTGGACGCCAAGGCTTACAGCGGACTGTCGATGCCCGCCCCCTCGGAGATCGAACGGCCGGACCATGCCCCGGCGGACCACCCGCGCATTCCGCAGGCCCGCACCGGCGTGCTGCTGGCGAACCTCGGGACGCCGGACGGCTACGATTACTGGTCGATGCGCCGCTACCTGAACGAGTTTCTCTCGGACAGGCGGGTCATCGACTACAGCCCGTGGGTCTGGCAGCCGCTGCTTCAGGCGATCATCCTGACCAAGCGTCCGTTCTCCTCCGGCGCCGCCTACAAGTCGATCTGGAACGAGGATCTGGACGAGAGCCCGCTCGCGACGATCACCAAGGCGCAGACCGCCAAGATCGCGGACGCCATCCGCAAGGCCCATGGCGACGATGTGCTCGTCGACTACTGCATGCGCTACGGCAATCCGTCGACACCAAGCCGCGTCAGGCGCATGGTCGAGGCCGGATGCCGTCGCATCCTCTTCTTCCCGCTCTATCCCCAGTACGCCGGCGCGACCACGGCGACGGCGAACGACCAGTTCTTCCGCTCGCTCCTGGATCTCAAGTGGCAGCCGTCGGTCCGGACCGTCCCGGCCTACTTCGCAGAACCCGCCTACATCGACGCTTTGGCCCGGTCGGTCGAACGGGTCTGGGGCGTCATGGAGACGCCGCCCGACGTCCTCGTCTGCTCGTACCACGGGGTGCCGCAACGGTACCTGCTGGAAGGCGATCCCTATCACTGCCAGTGCCAGAAGACCTCGCGCCTTCTCAAGGAGCGACTAGGCTGGCCCGACGACCGGATCGTGACGACGTTCCAGTCGCGGTTCGGCCCCGAGGAGTGGCTGAAACCCTACACCGTCGACGAGGTCGCCCGCCTGGCGGAGACGGGACGCAAGCGCATCGCCGTCATCGCGCCTGCCTTCTCGGCCGATTGCATCGAGACACTCGAGGAGATCAACGAGGAGATCCGCGAGAGCTTCGAGGAGGCAGGCGGCGAGAGCTTCACCTACATCCCGTGCCTTAACGACGACGACGCCCACATCGCTGCGCTGACCGGCGTCATCGAGCAGAACCTGGCCGGCTGGATGTCCTGAACCGGCCACCGCCGGCAAACGAAAAAGGCGACGGACCCGCCGTCGCCTTTCCGCAATGCTGGTTTCTGCGAGCGCTCAGTGAGCGGTCGCGGCCACCGCTGCGATCACGGCCAGCAGCACCAGGCCGACGACGATGCCGCCGCCCGTCCCGGTCTCTTCGACGATGACCTCGGGCTCCATGATCGGCTCGATCGGGGCACCCGCGTAGGCGGTCGTTGCAGCCAGCGACAGGGCTCCGGCGAGGACGAGTTTCTTCATTCTGACCTCCAGTTTTAGCGCCTGACGCCAAGGCTTTGAGGACGGCGGCAAGCAGTCAAGACAGTACCTCGTGAAAACTTGTAACCACCAACCGTCGGAGCCTGCAAATCCTCCGGCGGCGAAAAAGCCACCGTTTCCGGACGTTGTCGTCAAATCAGCAACACCTGAGCGCCGTTGTCCACGAGGCCGAAGAGCTCGGCAATATGCTCGTTGTAGAGCCCGATGCAGCCGTTCGACGAGCGGCGCCCGATCTTGCGCGTGTCGTGCGTGCCGTGGATGCGGTAGTACTGCCACGACAGATAGAGCGCATGGGTCCCGAGCGGATTGTCGGGCCCCGGCGGGATGTAGTCGGGCCATTCGGGGTTGCGCTGCTTCATCGCCGGGGTCGGGCGCCAGTCGGGGCCGACGACCTTCTGCACGACGCTCGTGCGGCCGCGCCGGGTCAGCTCCTCCGACAGCGGCACCGACGTCGGATAGAGCTTGTAGATCGACTGATCCTCGGACCAGTAGTGCAGCGCCCGCGACGTCGTGTCGACGAGGATCGCGCCGTTGCGCGTGTTCGCGAAATAGGGCTCCCATGCCAATGCGCGGAAGCTCGACGCGTTGCGCCGGACGGATGTCGAAAGATCGTCCCGGAACTCGATCGTCTGCGCCAGTGCCGGGGCTGCGAGCGTCCCGGTCGAGGCCGCGGCGATCCCGGCGACGAAGGAACGACGGCCAATCTCATCCCGTCTCATCGTGGCAAATCTCCATCAGTCATGACCCCGTCACTTAGACGGCGGCGCACAGGGTGGCAATTCAAACAATGTTGTGTTTCCGCAGGCCCGGACAAGAGCGTTTGAAGCTCTTGGTCAACGTAGTTACTGCTGCCCGGAACCGGAGTTGAAAGGGACGTCCGCATGCACCGCCCCCTCCTCGCACTCTCGGCGATGCTCATGGCCCTCGGGGCCTGCGGCCCTGCCGGCGGCCCGCGCTTCGATGCCGAAGGGCGGCCCTTGCCGCAGGTGTACCGCATCCGCGCCGGGCAGACCGACGACATCCAGTTCCGCGTCGTCGACGCCGTCAACGCCCTGCGCCAGGCGGCGGGCGCGCCGGGTGTCGAGCTCAACTCGCGCCTCAATGCTGCCGCGGCGACGCATGCGCGGGACATGTCCGTGCAGAACCGCCCCTGGCATTTCGGGTCCGACGGCTCGTCCCCGCTCGAGCGCGTCGCCCGCACGGGCTACGAGGGTCAGTTCCTCGGCGAGAACATCTCCGAGACCTACGAGAGCGAGGTCGAGACGCTGGCCGCCTGGATGGAGCAGGAGGACACGCGGCGCATCATCCTCGATCCGCGCGCGACCGACCTCGGCTTCTCGTGGTTCCAGGAGCAGAACGGCAAGATCTGGTGGACACTGGTCACCGGCACCCGAGGCTTCGGCCTCACGGGCTGACCACGATCGGAGTGTCGTCCCCCACCATCGCGTAGATGTCCTCCATCTCGGCGTTCGTCACGGCAATGCACCCCGCGGTCCAGTCGCGGCTGCGGCGGTGCTTGCGCGGCTCGCCATGGATGAAGATGTTGCCGCCCGGACTGAACCCCGCCGCGCGCGCCACCTCGACATCGCCGGCGTTCGGATAGTTCAGCCCGATCGACAGGTGGTAGTCGCTGTTCGGGTTCCGCCGGTCGAGGAGGTAGATGCCCTCGGGCGTGCGCCCGTCGCCCTCCCGGAACTTGTGGCCGACCGGCTGGAAGCCGAGGTCGACCTCGTAGGCCTTGAGCACCTGGTCGTGATGCATGAGGTACATCCGCCGCGAGCCCTTGAAGAGCTGCACCTGCGTCACCTCGGGCCCCGTATACGTCTTGAACTTCGATGCGCATCCCGACGCGCCAAGCACGACGGCCATGAGCAGCACTGCCCGGACCAAGCCCATCATTCACTGCCCCGTTTTTTTTCTTGGGAGCGATCATAGCGAGGGTCGCATCACCAGCCCATGAATTTTTCACGCCGCAGGACCGGGCACCGTCGCGAGGAAGGCGCGGACGTCCGCCGCCTTGCGAAGATGGCGGACGTCGAGATGCGGGTGCGCCGCGATGAGCGCCGCGATCTTCTGCCGGCTGCGCTGGCGGGAGGAGACGATGAAGAGCAGGAATCGCGGGTCGAACTGCTCCGGGCAACCCGGCGGCAGGTCCGCCCGAGAACGGCCGTAATCGCGGACCGTGCGCCGCAAGACGCGCCAGATCCGCAAACCCATCGGCAGGTCGAGCCAGATCAGCGTGTCGGCGCGTGCGGCCCGCTCGTCGTAGGTCCGCGAATGGCCGCCCTCGAAGATCCAGGCAGGCTCGGCGTGGATGGCGCGCGTCAGGCGGTCCTTCTCGGACCTGTCGCGCTCGACCCAGCCCGGCTGCCAATGCACGTGATCCATGTGCCGCACGGGCAGCCCCGTTCTTCGGCCGAGCGCAAGCGCGAGGGTCGTCTTGCCCGATCCCGGGCCGCCGACGACCATGACGCGCTTCACTCCGCGGCGTCGGTCAGCCCCAGGAACCCACCCGACTGTCGCTCCCAGAAGCCCGCATAGACGCCGCCCCGGGCGAGGAGCTCGCGGTGCGTCCCCTCCTCGACGATCTGTCCGGCCTCGAGGACGATGATGCGGTCCATGCGCGCGATGGTCGACAGACGATGGGCGATGGCGAGCACGGTCTTGCCCTCCATCACACGGTCCAGCGCCGACTGGATCTGCGCCTCGACCTCGCTGTCGAGCGCGCTCGTCGCCTCGTCGAGAACCAGGATCGGCGCGTCCTTGAGGATGGCGCGCGCGAGCGCGATGCGCTGCCGCTGGCCGCCCGAGAGCTTGACGCCGCGTTCGCCCAGATGCGCGTCGTAGCCCTCGCGCCCCATGTGGTCGCGCAGCCCGAGGATGAACTCGTGCGCCTCGGCCCGGCGGGCGGCGGCGATCACCTCGTCCATCGTCGCGTCGGGGCGGCCGTAGAGGATGTTCTCCCGCGCCGAGCGGTTGAACATCGCCGTCTCCTGCGTGACCATGCCGATCTGCCGGCGCAGGCTCTCCTGCGTGATCTTGCGAAGGTCCCGGCCGCCGATCAGGATCCGTCCGGCCTCGACGTCGTAGAGGCGCAGCAGCAGCGCCACCATCGTCGACTTGCCCGCGCCCGAGGCACCGACGACGCCGACCTTCTCGCCCGGCCCGACCCTCAGGTCCACGCGATCGAGACCGCCGCCCTCCTCGCGGCCGTAGGCGAAGCCCACGCCGTCGAAACGGATCTCCCCGCTCCGGTCGAGATCGCCGGCGTCGCTGGCGTCGGTCAGACCGTGCGGCGGGGTCAGCGTGTTCATCCCGTCCTCGACCTCGCCGACGCTGGAATAGATCGACATGAGCGTGAAGCTGACCCACCCCGTCATCTGCGCGATGCGGATCGCGATCGCGCCGGCCGCGGCGATGTCGCCGGGCGTCGCGCCGCCGGCGCTCCAGAGCACCAGCGTGCTGCCGATCAGAAGCACCGGCAAAATGCCCGCCATCGTCATCAGCGTGAACCGGAACGCAGCCGACAGGACCCCGAAGTCGAGCGCCCGCTCGCGGAACGTCGACATCGCGCCGAGCGCCGCGCGGTCCTCGTGCTCGTGATGCGCGAAGAGCTTGACCGTCTTGATGTTGGTGATCGTGTCGACGACCTGCCCCGAGACCATCGCGCGGGCATTGGCGCGCGCCTTGGACCGGGTGCGGATGCGCGGCATGAACCACGTGATCATCGCCAGGTACGCCGCCAGCCAGACCGCCAGCGCGACGCCGACCCGCAGGTCGATGGACGTCAGCAGCAGCACCGAGCCCACCAGCGAGGCCAGCGCGAAGAGCACGACGTTGATGACCTCCGAGGCCACTTCGGTCAGCGCCCGCGCGGTCTGCATCTGCTTTTGCGCGATGCGGCCGGCGAAGTCGTTGTCGAAAAAGGTGACGTCCTGCCCCAGCGTCCAGCGGTGCAGCCGGCTCAGCACCAGCGGATTGACGTTCGGCTGCACGATGATCGAGTTCGACGCGCTGGACAGGCCGAAAGCCAGCGGCCTCGCGATCAGGAAGAACGCTGCGACGAGAGCTAGCATTTGCCAGTTCGCGGCGAAATAGCCTGCGCCCGCGTGCCCGACCGCGGAATCGATGACGATGCCGAGGAGGAACGCGGTGACCACCTCGAGCGAGCCGGCGATGGCGCTGACCGCCCCGGCGAAGATCAGCCAGGGCCACGAGCCGGCGAGCGCCCAGCCGAAGAAGGCCCAGAGCGTGCGGGGCGGCGGCCCTTCCGCGGGGCGAAACGCGTCGATGGCGCTGCCGAACCGACGCACGTTCATGCCGCCGCCTCGGCTTCGGTGCCGATGAAGCCGCCCGACTGGCGCCGCCAGAACCCGGCGTAGAGCCCGCCGCGCGCCAGAAGCTCGTCGTGCGTGCCGTCCTCGACGACCCGGCCGTCGTCGAGCACGACGATCCGGTCGAGCCGGGCGATGGTCGACAGCCGGTGCGCGATCGCGATGACGGTCTTGCCTTCCATCATGCCGTAGAGCGTCTCCTGGATCGCCGCCTCGACCTCGGAGTCTAGCGCGCTCGTGGCTTCGTCGAGGACGAGGATCGGCGCATCCTTGAGCATCACCCGGGCAAGGGCGATGCGCTGGCGCTGTCCGCCTGAGAGCTTCACGCCCCGCTCGCCCACCTGCGCGTCGTAACCCGCGCGCCCTGCCGCATCGCGCAGGTCGAGGATGAACCCGTGCGCCTCGGCCCGCTTCGCCGCGGCCACCACCTCGGCCTCCGTGGCATCGGGGCGGCCGTAGAGGATGTTGTCGCGGACCGACCGGTGCAGCAGCGTCGCCTCCTGCTGGACCATGCCGATCGCGGCGCGGAGGGAGTCCTGCCGCACCCCGGCGATGTCCTGGCCGTCGATCTCGATGCGCCCGCCCTCGGCGTCGTAGAAGCGCAGCAGGAGCTTGACCAGCGTCGACTTGCCGGCGCCCGAACGGCCGACGACGCCGACCTTCTCGCCCGGCCGCACCGTCAGCGTGACACGGTCGAGCCCGCCATGGCCCCGCCCGTAATGGTGGCTGAGCTCGTGCATGTCGATCCGCCCGCGCTCGAGGCGGAGCGGCGTCGCCGCCGGCGGGTCGACGAGGTCGATCGGCTGCGCGATCGTCTCCATGCCCTCGGCGACGACGCCGAGGTTGCGGAAGAACGACGACAGCGCCCACATGATCCACCCGGTCATGGCGCTGAGCCGCAGGCACAGGGCCGATGCCGCCGCGACGACGCCGACCGACGCGCTCCCCGCGAACCAGAGGCCGAGCGCCCAGCCGACCACGCCGACGATGAGCAGGCCGTTCAGCACGCTCAGCGCGACGTCCATGATCGAGTAGATCCGCATCTCCGTCTGGAACGTGGTCCGCGTCCGCTCGATCGCGTCCCGGGCGTAGTCGAGCTCCCGGTCGTGATGCGCGAAGAGCTTGACGGAATGGATGTTGGTGTAGGCGTCGACGACCCGCCCCGTAACCTCCGACCGGGCATCGGAGGCGGCCTTGGACGCCGGGCCCACGCGACGGATCGTCCAGTGCACCAGAAGCCCGTAGAGCGTGAGCCACAGCAGCAGCGGCAGCGCGAGCCGGGGGTCGGCCGCCCCGAGGAGCACGATCGCGCCTATGAAGTACGCCGTCGAGTAGGTGACCGCGTCGAAGAGCTGGAACACCGCCTCGCCCGCCGCGGGCGGCGTCTGCATGATCCGGTTCGCGATCCGGCCGGCGAAGTCGTTCTCGAACCAGCCGACCGACTGGCGCAGGACATGCCGGTGCGCCCGCCAGCGAATCAGCGTGCCGTAGTTCGGCAGGATCGCCTGGTTGAGGAGGAGCACGCCTAGCGCCTCGACCGCCGGCCGCCCGATCAGGATGAACACGGCGACCGCGACGAGCTCCCCGCCGTGATCCGCCCAGACCTGCGCCGGGTCTCCAGCCAGCAGGTCGACCACGCGCCCGAGGTAGTCGATGAGCCACAACTCGACGAGTGCGATCGCCACCGAAACGATGGCGGTGACCGCGAAGACCCGCCGGAACGGCCGCGAGTACTCCCGCATGATGGGCCAGAGCCTCCGAGGCGGCGCGTCGGAGGCCTGGTAGGGGACGTACGGGTCCACAAGGTTCTCGAAGGCGCGGAACATGGGCGGCCGCTTCGGGGGCCTCAGTCCTTTCGATCGGGGTTGGGCCGGAAGACCGCCGCACGTATGGCACAGCACCACGCAACGCGGTTCGCGCCTAGCTGGTTCCAGACAAAAGTTCCTCGCGGCTCGCCGAGAGGCCGGATGCGATCCAGCGGGCCTCGGCCTCCGCCAGCGCCTGCCCGAGTGCCGCCCCTTCGAACGGCAGGTCGGCGGCGCGAACCGGGAAGGTCGCCGCGGCACCGCGCGCGATCTCGGCCTCGGGGTCCCGGGGAACGGGCGCGCCCGCCGACGCGCGCAGCAGCGCCACGTCGCGCGCCACGTCGGGTCCGAAGCGCCACGCCAGTTCGGCGATCCCCTGCCTGGCCTCTCGCAGAAATCGGCGACGACGCTCGTCGGCGCGGCTCAGCCGGAGGCACCCCTGCGGATCCTCCCCGCCGATCGCGGCCAGCCGGCGGACGGCCGCGGCCGGCGTGTCGTGCGCCGCCTCGGCCTCGATCAGCGGGCGGAGGGCGGCGGCATCCGCACCCGGCAGGACCGCTTCGAGCACCCCGGCCGCGTCCATCGCCGTGACCGTCGGGGCCGGATCCGGCGCGGCGAGAAGCTTCAGCATCTCCGCACCGATCCGCTCTCGGGAGAGGTCGCGGAGGTCCCCCGCGGCCGCGGCGCAGGCGGCGAGGCCGGCGTCATCCAGCCCGGCCCGAGGGTCGCCGTACCACGCATGGAAGCGGAAGAAGCGCAGGACACGCAGCCGATCCTCCGCGATCCGGCGCGCGGCGTCGCCGACGAAGCGGACCCGCCGCGCCTGCAGGTCGGGCAGACCGCCGAGGGGGTCGATCACCTCCCCCGCCGCGTCGGCGTAAAGTGCGTTCATGGTGAAATCGCGCCGCGCCGCGTCGCCCGCCACGTCGGTGGTGAAGGCCACCACGGCGCGGCGCCCGTCGGTCCTGACGTCGCGGCGGAACGTCGTCACCTCGTAGGGCCGGTGATCGACGACGAGGGTCACGGTCCCGTGCTCGATCCCGGTCGGAACGGCACGAACCCCGGCCATGTCCGCGAGGTCGACGACGCGCTCCGGCGGCGCATCGGTCGCGATGTCGATGTCGTCGACCGGATACCCGAGAAGGGCGTTCCGCACGCAGCCGCCCACCAGAAGGGCCGCGTGCCCGCCGTCCCGGAGAAGCGCCAGCGCCGCCTGGGTCTCGGGGCGATCCAGCCAGTCCCCCCCGACCCTCACGACGTCATCCGGTCGGCGAGGCCGCGCAGGATGCGCGCCGTGGCGCCCCAGATGTAGTAGGGCCCCCATGGGACGACATAATAGCGCCGCACGCTGCCGCGCCAGACGCGCCCCTCGACGAGATAGTTCGCCGGGTCGGCCACGTGGGCGAGCGGCACCACGAAGACCTCGTCGACCTCGCCCGCCTCGGGATGCCAGCGGAACGGCCGGCGGATCCGCGCGAGGATCGGCGTCACGGCGAACCCCGTCACAGTCTCGTGCGGCGGCACCCGGCCCAGCACCTCGACGTTCTCGCGCCGCAGCCCGATCTCCTCCTCCGCCTCGCGCAGGGCCGCCGCCTCGGGACCGTCGTCGCCCGGGTCGATCTTTCCGCCCGGAAACGCGATCTGTCCCGGATGGTGCTTGAGCGCCGCTGAACGCCGGGTCAGCACGATGGTCGGTACCGGCCCCGCCTCGATCAGGGCGACGAGCACCGCGGCCTGCCGGAGGCCGTGCATCCGGACCGGCATCTGGCCCGGGTTCAGGTCGAAATCGGAGCTCGCCTCGCCGTCGCCCGCGGCCCTCAGGAACGCATCAGGCGTCATCGTCCGGCGCGCCGGCCTCGAAGCCCAGCGTGTCTGGATCGAACTCGTAGTGCGCCCCGCAGAACTGGCAGTCGGCGGTCACGATCCCCTCGTCCGTCGTCATCGTGCCGATCTCCCTGGCCGAATATATCGAGAGGCTCTGCCGCACGCGGTCGGCCGAGCAGGTGCAGCCGAAGTCGACCGGCTGGGCGTCGAAGACACGCGGCTGCTCCTCGTGGAAGAGACGGACGAGCAGGTCTGTGGGCTGCACCCGCGGCCCGACGAGTTCGGTCTCCTCGACGGTGTCGAGGAGCAAATTGGCACGGACCCAGTTCTCGGCCTCGTCGCCGCCCAGGATGTCGTCGGGCTCGAGCAGCCCGCCGGCGCCGGAGCCGCCGCCCGCGATCTCCGGCGACGCCGCGGGCATGTGCTGCAGCATGACGCCGCCCGCCCGCCAGGACGGACCGCGGCCGCGCAGGCGCCCTTCGCCGTAAGCAAGTTCGAACCGCGTCGGCAGCTGCTCGGACTGTGCGAAATAGGTCTGCGCGCAGGCCGAGAGCGAGCCACCCGCAAGCGGCGTGATCCCCTGGTACGGGGTCATGCCGCGGCCCTGGTCGATCAGGATCGCGAAGTAGCCCGAGCCGATCAGCGCGAAGGGCTCCGACCCGGTGTTGATCCCGTCCCGGTCGAAGCTCGCATAGGCGCGGATGCGCGCCGTCTCGCCCGCCTCCTGCGGCGCGAAGAAGTCGGTGGCGATGAGCCGCGCGGGACCGTCGCCCCGGATCTGCAGCGAGAGCTTCCACCGCAGCTTGATCGCCTGGCCGATCAGCGCCGTCAGCAGCGCCGCCTCCGCCACCAGCGCCTCGATCGGCGGCGGATAGGCGTGCTGCGCCAGGATCCGGTCGAGCGTGCCGTCGAGGCGTGCGACCCGCCCCCGGATGTCCGACCGGTCAAGCTGGAAGGGCAGGACGGTGTCGTCCCATGCGATCTGCGATACGAGTGACATGATGGTCCCGGGGCGCTGGCCTTGGCCACAGCATATAGGCGCCGCGCGCGACGGTCAAAATCGGGAGGCTCGATGCGACGGATGGGGGAGCGGGTCGAACCGGGGCGCCGCTATGCGAGCCGTCGCGGTGTCTACGTCATCGCGATCGCCGGCGACGGCGTCCTGCTCACGCTGCAATCGCGGCCGAACCCCGAGTTCCAGCTTCCCGGCGGCGGGATCGATCCCGGCGAGCAGCCGCTCCGCGCCCTGCACCGCGAGGTGATGGAGGAGACGGGATGGCGGATCGCCTGCCCGCGCCGCATCGGCGGCTACCGCCGCTTCGCCTGGATGCCGGCCTACGGGCGCTGGGCGGAGAAGGTCTGCATCCTCTACCGTGCCCGCGCCGTTCGCCGCCACGGGCTTCCGTCCGAGCCCGGGCATACGGCCGTCGTCGTGCCGTTGGAGGCCGCCGCGTCGCTCGTCGCGTCGGAGGGCGAGCGGAACTACGTGGCCCGTATCGTCGCCGGTCAGGACATGCCGTCGTATTGAAAGAGCACGGCCGAGACGTCGTCGTCGAACTCGGTCGTGCCCGCGAACCGTTCGAGGTCCCCCACCAGCGTCTCGAGCATGGCGGGGGGCGGCTGCCGGCGGGTCCGTCCGAGCGACTGGGCGAGCCGCGCCTCTCCGAACTGCTCGCCGCCGGAGCCCTCGCATTCGGTGATGCCGTCGGAATAGATCAGCAGGCGGTCGCAGGGGCCGAGCCGCACCTCCTGCGTCTCGTAGGTCGCGCCCGAGATCAGACCGATCGGCAGTCCGCCACGGTCGACGGACTCCACCCGCCCGCCGGCGCGCAGGATCGCGGGGTTCGGGTGCCCGGCCTGGGCCAGCCGGACCCGCCCGCTCTTCAGGTCGATCTCGGCAAGGCACATGGTGAAGTAGAGGTCGGTGTCCATCTCGCGCAGCAGAAGCTCGTTCAGCATCGCGCAGACCTCGTGCGGCGGACGCATGCCGAAGACGCCCCGCTCGTCCCGCGTGATGGCGATGTTCTGCTCGGGAGACGCGTTCGAGAGATAGCTGGCGAGCCGGGCGGTCATCAGCGCCGAGGCGACGCCGTGTCCGGAAACGTCGATCGAGAAGATCGCCATGCGGCCGTCGCCGATGCGGAATCGGCCGACGAGGTCGCCCCCCACATGTCCCGAGGGACGCATGAGGATGGCGATGCGACCGGTTCCCACGTCCAGATACCGATCCGGCACAAGCGCCTGCTGCAGCCGCCGGGCCTCCTCGAGGTCGCGGTCGAGCGCGTCGTTGACGGCCTGCAGCTTGGCGTTCTTCTCGATCAGCTCCTCGGTCATGGCGAGGATCCGCTGCCCCGCGGTCAGTCGGGCACGGAGTTCGGTGTTGGTGACGGGCTTCGTCAGGAAGTCGTCGGCGCCGACGTCGAGGCCCGCCGCCACGTCCTCCTTGTCGGTCTTGGAGGTGAGCAGGATGAAGTAGCTGTATTGCGGTCGGTTCTGCCGGCGAAGCGCCTGGCAAAGCTCCGCCCCGTCCATGCCGGGCATCATCCAGTCGCTCAGGACGATGTCGACGTGACGTTCCGCGAGAAGGTCGAGCGCCTCGTGACCGCATCCGGCCTCGAACACCTCATAGCCCCATCGCGTGAGGGACGCCGCGAGGATCCGGCGCTGAACGCGGCTGTCGTCGACCACGAGGATCGTACGCGGGGTCATGGGCTGCTCCGCCCCGATCGGACTGCTGCCGGCAAAACTCTCCGCCCTGACTATCGACATGCCCGCTCCCGCACCCCGTCCGCCGAGGTGCATGCGCCTACGCCCTTAACATCGTGTAAAACCGGGCGCTCCCCGTTGCGATTCACCACCGCTTAGGGTGCGGCCGCTAGACGCAAGACCGACTGTTCGGAGGAAGGGCGGATCATGCTCGATTGGGACCGCATCGGAAGCCTGCGCGACGAGATCGGAGCCGAGGACTTCGCCGAGGTCGTCGCGCTGTTCTTCGAGGAGGCCGAAGGCGCGGTGTCCCGCCTGCGCCAGCCCGGAGCAACGGCGGCGCGGGAGTCGGACCTGCACTTCCTCAAGGGCTGCGCGCTGAACCTCGGGTTCTCGCGTCTGGGCGACCTCTGCGAGCGTGCCGAGCGGCGCGCCGCCTCGGGTGACGTCGACGAGGCGCAGATCCTCGCCGTCATCGTCTGTTACGAGGCCTCGCGCACCGCCTTCGACGACGCCGTGAAGCTCCCCGCCTGAATCGCCGTCACACGAGGAAGTTCGCGAGTGTCTCGTCGCCGGTGATGTCGCGATAGACGTATCCCGCCGCGTCCATCCGAGCGAACAGCCCGCGGAAATCGTCCGCGTGCTGCGCCTCGATGCCGATCAGCACGCTGCCGAAGTTCCGCGCCGACTTCTTCAGGTACTCGAACCGCGCGATGTCGTCATGCGGCCCCAGCATGCCCAGGAAGTCGCGCAGCGCCCCCGGACGCTGCGGCAGGCGCAGGATCAGGTACTTCTTGATGCCGGAGTAGCGCTGACCCCGCTCCTTGACCTCGGGCAGGCGCTCGAAGTCGAAGTTGCCGCCCGACGTCACGCAGACGACCCGCCGGCCCTCGATCCGCTCCCCGAGATCGCCCAGCGCGTCGATGGCAAGCGCGCCTGCGGGCTCGAGCACGATGCCCTCGACGTTCAGCATCTCGAGGATGGTGATGCAGATCCGGTCCTCCGGCGCTCGGTGGACGTCGTGGCGCTCGATGTCGGCCAGGACCGAGAAGGGCCGCGCGCCGATCTGCGCCACCGCCGCCCCGTCGACGAACGTGT
>CAYMRW010000017.1:1726-17321 GCA_964392825.1 uncultured Rhodobacterales bacterium | reverse complement strand
CGGCACGATTCCGGCCGCCACCGCCGCCGCGGCGCCGCCCGACGATCCGCCGGGCGTCCGCGAGAGGTCCCACGGGTTGCGGGTCGGCGCGCCGTAGACCGCGGCCTCGGTCGCCGGGCCGATACCGCCCTCGGGCGTGGCCGTGCGCCCGAACGTCACGAGGCCGGCGGCGGCGAGGCGGGCGTAGAGACTGCTGTCGCGCGCCCAGATGGAGCCCGCCATCAACCGCGAGCCCTCGCTCGACGGAAAGTCCCGCGCCTCGGCGCCGAGATCCTTGAGCAGGAACGGCACGCCGCGAAGCGGGCCTTCCGGCAGCCCGCGATCGATCATCGCCCGCGCGGCTTCGGGCAGCAGCGAAACGACGGCGTTCAATCGCGGGTTCAAGCGCTCGACGCGGATGAGCGCGAGGTCCAGAAGCTCGACCGGCCGTATCTCGCCGCGGGCGACGATTTCGGCCAGCCCCGTGGCGTCAAACCGGTCGTAATCGATCGCCGCCTCCCGCGCTTGGCACGCGCGATGCAAGACCAGAACGCCCGCGGATGCAATTGCGGATGCCTGTCCGTGGATGGCGGGCGCCCCTGCCGCCCAAGCCGCGGGCAACCCGCCGGCCCGCCTTGACAGGCCGCTTGCCGGCTGCCACATGCCGGCTCACCGGGGCCGTAGCTCAGTTGGGAGAGCGCGTCGTTCGCAATGACGAGGTCAGGGGTTCGATTCCCCTCGGCTCCACCAACATCCGCAGTGACGTCGGCCGCGATCGGGAACCAAGTCTGGTTTCTCTGGCTTCCCCCAGCGTTCGCTTCCGCTCCGGGTATAGATCGCAGCATTCCGAAGCGCCCCGGGCGGGCCTCGCAAGATAGGAGCGCCGCGGGGGTTGTTTCCGGGGTAGGCCTCTGCCCGGACGTAGTTGGTGCACGTCTGGCCTCGACGGCGGGAGCGGCCGATCGCGGCCCGCCCCCAAGACGCTCAAGCAGCGCAGCCGGAACCTGGATCAGCGGAGCAGGGCGAGTGCGTTGGGTTTCTGGGCGATCTGCTCGATCCGCGCGCCGTCGATACCACGTAGTCACGACCTACCTTGAGCAAGGGCTTCGCCTGACCGTGCCGGCGCCGAGAGATGGAATGACAAGCGCCGAGACCTCTTGCCCAGCCAATGCAGCCATATGCGTGACCGTCTTTTGGCCCTTGGCATGGCCCTTGCAGAGAAGGCCGTCGACGCGGCTCTCCAAAGCGTAGTGACCTGCGTCCTCAATCCGGACGGAGATAAAGGATACGCCGCTCCAAGCTCTTCGCGGTGTCGCGCCTCTGAGGACAGATCGCGCCTCAGCACATCATGACCACGGCTCAGCCGATCCGGCGCAAGCGTGGCTCGTGCGCTGAACCTGAACCTTGGACCATTCGGTTCGCCCCGGGGATCCTAGTTCGGTCGTGCAAGCTCCAAGCCCAGACGAACCTTCGCCTATGACCGAGGCGATCAGGGAGAAGACCACCAGGAGGCCCCGCCCGCGCTGGCATCGGTTGGCCGGGGCGCGACCGGGTTTTCGGGTAAGGCTGCGATGCGGCGGAACCAATTTCTCTCAAGATGCTTGTGAGGGATCGCGGTGCGGTCGGGCCATCCGATCCCCCGTCGATCCTGTCCCCCGTCACCCAAGCGAGCCCGCAGATGAACGCTCCCTTTCCCCCAGCCCATGACGCAGCCGCCGCCCGCGCCGGCATGGGGGCCATCCCCCACGAGAGGGGCACCGCCTTCCGCGTCTGGGCCCCGCACGCCACGGCCGTCCAGGTCGTGGGCGACTTCAACGACTGGGCCGAGAACGCCGCGCCGATGACGGCGGAGGGCGACGGCCACTGGTACGCCGACATCGCTGGCGCGGGCGAGGGTCACGAATACCGCTTTCGCATCGAGGGCCCCGAGGGTGCGGTCACGCGCATCGACCCCCATGCGCACGCCGTGACCAACTCGGTCGGCAACGGCATCGTCACCGCCGCGGCCTTCGACTGGGGCGACGACGCCTTCCAGATGCCGCCCTGGAACGAGCTCGTGATCTACGAGATGCATCTGGGCACCTTCCACCGCCCGGACGGCGCCGAGGTGGGCGGCTTCGCCGACGCCGTCGCGCGCTTCGACCACCTCCGGCGGCTGGGCGTGAACGCGATCCAGGTGATGCCGGCGGCCGAGTTCGCGGGCGATCTGAGCTGGGGTTACAACCCCGCCCACATCTTCGCCGTCGAGAGCGCCTATGGCGGCCCCGCGGCCTTCAAGGCGTTCGTCCGCGATGCGCATGCGGCGGGCTTCGCCGTGATCCTCGACGTGGTCTACAACCATTTCGGCCCCTCCGACCTCGACCTCTGGCGCTTCGACGGCTGGTCCGAGGGCGAGGGCGGCGGCATCTATTTCTACCAGGACCACCGCGCCCGCACCCCCTGGGGCGAGACGCGGCCCGATTACGGCCGCGCGGAGGTGCGCCAGTTCATCCGCGACAACGCGCTCTACTGGCTCGACGAGTTCCGCGTCGACGGGCTGCGCTTCGACATGACCCTCTACATCCGGCAGATCGAGGGCAACGAGGGCGACCCCTCGGACGCGCTGCCCGACGGCTGGTCGCTGATGCAGTGGATCAACGACGAGGTGGCCGAGCGCTTTCCCGGCCGCATCACCATCGCCGAGGACCTGCGCGACCTCGCCGCGATGACCGCGCCCACCTCCGAAGGCGGCGCGGGCTTCGGCGCGCAGTGGGACGCGCGCTTCGTGCATCCCGTCCGCGAGGCGCTGATCGCGCCGGAGGACGACCACCGCTCGATGGACGCGGTGGTCGCGGCGCTGCTGGCCGAGGACGGGGGCGATCCGTTCCGCCGCGTTGTCTACACCGAGAGCCACGACGAGGTCGCCAACGGCAAGGCCCGCGTGCCCGCCGAGATCGGCGGCGAGACGGCGCAGACGCACTGGGCCGCGCAGAAGCGGTCCACCCTGGGCGCCGCGCTGGTGATGACGGCCGCGGGCATCCCGATGATCTTCCAGGGGCAGGAGTTCCTCGAGGGGGACTGGTTCGACGATGCCGTCCCCCTCGACTGGGAGCGGGCCGAGACGTTCCGTGGCATCGTGCGGCTCTGGCGCGACCTGATCGCCTTGCGGCGGAGCGCGAGCGGCCTCCGCGCACGCGAGACCGAGATCGTGCATCAGGACGAGGGCGCCAAGACGCTGGCCTACCTGCGCGGCACCGGCGAGGACGCGGTGCTGGTGGTGGCGAACTTCCGCGCCGATCCGGTCGAGGCGCTGCGCTTCGGCCTGCCCGAGGGCGGACGCTGGCGTCTCGCCGTGAACACCGACTGGGAGGGCTACAGCCACGAGTTCGGCGGCCGGGGCGCGGGCGACCTCTCGGCGGTCGAGGGCGCCCATGACGGCCGGCCGTACCATGCACAGACCGACATCGGCGGCTTCACCGCGCTGGTCTTCGTGCGGCAGGGCGCGGCGTGACCCGACCCCGGGCCACACGCGCGGCCGGGGCATGAGGCGCGACGCAGAGCCCGCACCGCCCAACGCGACGCCGCCCGGCGCGGCGTCCGTCCCGCGTCCCGCCCCCGATCCGGCGCTTGCCGCCGCCCGGCGCACCAACCGGCTGCTGGCGGGGCTGCTGCTTCTCGTAGGCGGCGCCGTCCTCTACACGGCGGCCGCTTTCTTCATGCCGCTCGTCCTCGCGATCCTGCTGACGCTGACGCTGTCGCCGGCGGTGCGGGTGCTGATGCGCCGGGGCCTGTCGGAGGGGCTGGCGGCGGGCCTCGTGGTCCTGGTGATGACGCTTGGGATCGCGGGGCTCTTCGGGGCGTTGTCGACGCCGTTCTTCGCCCTGGTCAACGACGCGTCGGAGATGGTCGAGCAGGTGCGCGAGCGGTTCCGCGCGCCCATGGAGCAGGTCTCGGAGGTGGCCGAGACCGTCGAGGAGGCCACAAGCGGCGACGCGGCCGTGCAGCAGGTCGTGGTGCAGCAGCCCGGGATCCTCAGCCAGGTGGCGGGCTCGGCGCTCTCGATCCTGACGACCACGGTTATCGTGATCGTGCTGACGCTCTTCCTTCTGGCCAACGACTGGCACTTCAGCCAGGAGATCGTCCGCTCCTTCGGCACCATGACCGACAAGAAGCGCGCCCTGCGCACGGTGCGCGACGTCGAAGGGCGGATCTCGCGCTACCTGCTGACCATCGCGGCGATCAATGCGGGCCTGGGGGTGGTGGTCGCCCTGACGATGTGGGCGCTGGGCATGCCGACGCCGGTGCTCTGGGGCGCGATGGCGGCGCTCTTGAACTTCCTGCCGTTCGTCGGCTCCATCATCGGCCTGGCGATCGTGTCGATGGTGGCGCTGGTGCACTTCGAGACGCTGGCGGCGCCCTGCTCGTACCGCTGGCCTACTTTGCCTGCACCACGGTCGAGGGTCAGTTCGTGACCCCGATGGTCGTCGGCCGGCGCCTGCGGCTCAACACGGCGGCGGTGCGGTCGCGGTGGCCTTCTGGTCGTTCCTGTGGTCGATCCCCGGCGCGCTGATGGCGGTGCCGATCCTCGTCGTCCTCAAGGTGCTCTGCGACAACGTCGACGGCTGGCAGGGGTTCGGCCGGTTCCTCTCGGCCGAGCCGGTCGGGGTCGCCGAAGCGGCGACCGATCCGGCTCCGGGGCCAGTTTCGGGGCCAGTTTCGGGGCCGGTTCCCGAACGGGTCTCCGATCCACCCGGCACCGCCGCATAGACCGCCCGCGTCTTTCCAAATCACTCCGGATCGCCCCCGGGATCAGCGCCGGCGGCGCCACCACCAGTGCAGGGCCAGCGCGGCCCCGACCAGGGCTGCGGCGCCCACCAGGTGTCGCGGCCGCAGGCCCCGCCCCGTGCGCCGCCCCTCGCCCCGCCAGAACCGGGGGTCGAAGGCGCGGCTATCGGCCAGGAGGCCGCCGAGAAGGCCCTCGGGCATCGCCTCGATCTGCCGCAGTCCCCGGCCCGAGGGCCGGTTCAGCGCCTCCATCGCGGCGACGAGCCCGCCGCGGCGCGCCACCTCGGCCGAGACGGTCGCGGGCTCGGCGTCCAGATGCTCGCCCACCAGCCGGTCGCGGAACGCCACGATGGCCGCGCGCGTCTCCGCGTCGCCGCCTTCGATCGCCACGTCGCATTCGGTGTCGAACCCCATCGAGCGGTCGTTCAGGTTGCTCGACCCGATCTTTAGGAGCCGGTCGTCGACGATCATCACCTTGGCGTGGACGTAGATCGGCTCGCCCGCCGCGTTGACCGGATGCCAGATGCGGAAGCGGTCCCCGGCGTCGACCTCCCCCAGCCGCTCGACGAGGCGGCCGCGCAGGACATGCATCGCCGCGTCCTCGACGACGTTCTGCGCGGCCTGCGGGTTGATCACCACGATCTCGGGCCCGTCGGGCTCGCGAAGCCGCGCCTCGATGGCGTCGGCGACCGTCTGGCAGGCGAAGTACTGGCTTTCGATGTAGAGAGTGTCGCGGGCCGCGGCGACGGCGGCCAGGCTCAGCCGCTCGATCTCGTCGACCTGCGGCTCGTCGCCAAACGGTGGCTCGGTTCGGGCGACCGCCACCTCCACCCCGTCGAGCGCGGATTCGAGGCCGTCGGGCCAGACCTTGTCCAGGTCGCTTTCGGGCGGATCCAGCGTCTCGTTCCGAGCCCGCGCCCACCGCATTCGCGCAAGCTCCCCCAGCGTGGCGGCGATGGGCCCGTCGAGCGCGGTCGTCGCGTCGTGCCACGGCAGGCTCGGCTCGCCGCTCTTGCGTTTGCGGCGGGGGTCGTCCGGCGTGTGATCGCTCGTGTCCCAGCGATCCTCGGTCACGTCGATGCCGCCACAGAAGGCCAGCACGTCGTCGACCACGACGATCTTCTGGTGATGGCAGGCCCCGAACGGGTGGTGCCCGTCGAGCGCGAAATGGATGCGCTCGTTGGACCAGACGCGCATCGCCACCGAGGGCAGGTAGCGCCCCGGCGCGACCAGCGGCGCGCCGTTCCACTTGAGCAGATAGAGGTTCAATCCCTCCGCCGCCTCGGTCACCGCCTCGAGGAAGGCGCCGAGCGCGTTGGGCATCCCGTCGGGCGCAAGCCCCTCGGCGTCGCTGTCGCCGGGCAGCATGTCGATCTCGAAGTCGAAATCCCACCCGATCAGCAGCACCTGCCGCTGCGCCGTCATCAGCGCCCGGCGCAGATGCGCGAAGTAGCTGGCCCCGTCCACGATCAGTCCCACGCGGTCGGCCCGCGCCCGCCGCCACACGTTGCCGTCGTCTGACAGGAGCGACGTCCGGCCATCGGTCCCCCCGGCCGATTGTGCGGGGCGGCGGACGCCTTGCGGAGCAGGAAGGTCGGTCATGGCGTACCTCCGGTACGAAACGGCGGACAGCCCGGCGCGGTGACGAGGCCAACGGATAATGCAGAGCGCCGCGAACGTCGAGCGGCCCCCTTGGCCGGATTTCTCCCGGCCTGCAGTGCCCTTGCAGCCAGCGCGCGTGCCCGCCGGGCGCACGGGGCGGCAGGCGTAGGAACCCTAGAATGGGCTCGATCGGGGCACCTGGCGCCCTGTCAGGCACACGACGGCCAGGGGGATCCGCGAGTGTGCGGGCGAAGGAAGGGCGCTACGTGCAGTTCTGCCGGATTTGCCCGGCCGGACCAATTCGTTTGGCGCTTGAAGGCGCCATTCGCCGAGTGCGAGACCTCATGGAGCCATGTGCTTCAGGAAGCCGGGCAGACCGCATCGTCTGCCGAGGTCTGCGGTCGAGGGCCACCGGCACAGGTGCCCGCGGTCACGACCTCCCACGCCGTCTTTGCTGAGACACCGCAAGGACCGCCAGGATCAGCGCGCCCTGCGCGATGTCCTGCATGCCGATCGGCAGCCGCCATATCTGCATCGTCGAGATCACGAGAACGAGGAGGAGAGCGCCGCAGAGCGTGCCGAACGCCGTGGAGATGCCGCCGAAGATGAGCGAACCGCCGAGCACGACGGCGCCGACGGACTGCAAAAGGTAGGGCGTGCCCATGTCGAGGAAGGCGCCACCGGCATAGGCCGAGAGCAGTGCGCCCGTCGCCGCCGCCGCGAGCCCGCTGACGAGGAAGGCGGCGGTTATCGTGCGGCCGGTGCGGATCCCCGCGAGTTCGGCTGCGCGCAGACTCTGTCCCGTGGCCGAGAGAGCATAACCGAAGGCGGTTCGCCGCAGGACGACCGCCGCCAGCACCGTGGCCCCGGCGGCGATGAGGGCGATGGCCGGGACGTCGCCCAGGCGGCCGCCGGCGATGCGCTCGAGGAGGGGCGCGGTCTCGAAGCCGCGGACCTGCCGGTTCACGATCAGCGTCGCCGTCGCCAGGATGTAGCCCATCGCGAGCGTCGCGATCATCGCCGCGATCCGAAGCCGGACCACCAGAAGCGCGTTGAGGCCGCCGACCAGTAGCCCGGTGCCCAGCGCGGCACCGAGCGCGAGCGGCAGTCGTGCGTCCTCCCCGGCGGCGACCGTGACCGTGATGAAGGCGCTGAGGGTGACGACGCTCGCCACGGAAAGGTCGATGTTGCCGCGCCCGGTCGCGATGACGAACATCTGGCCGAGCGCGACGATGGCGAGGAACGAGGCGGAGCGGGCGACGCCGCTCACGCTCGACAGGCTGAAGCGCTCCGATCCGATGCCGAGCGCCACCCAGAGCAGGGCGACCGCGACCGCCGCCCAGACCCATCGGTGACGCTGCGAGAACGCAACGATCCGGGTCATGCGTCCCCGCCGCGGTCGACCGCGGCCCTCAGCACCAGCACGCCGAGCATGACGAGGCCCTGGACGGCGGCGTTGAAGTCGGTGCTGACCCCGAGCGCGCCGAGCAGCGCGCCGATCAGCGACAGGGTGACGGCCCCGGCGACGACGCCGACCGGAGAGATGACCCCCCCGATCAGCCGGCAGCCGCCGAGGACCACCGCCGCCACGGCGAGCAGGGTGTATCCCGAGCCGGCATTGATGTCGCTGGCGCCGCTCGTCGCCGTGATCGTCAGCCCCCCGGCCGCGGCGAAGGCGCCGGCGACGAGGTAGCGGATGACGCCGTAGCGCACCGGCGACCAGCCGGAGCGCCCGAGCGCCAGAGCATTGGCACCGAAGCCGCGCAGCACCGTCCCGAGGCGCGAGCGATGGATCGCCAGCGCGGCGAGCGCTGCCACGGCGATCAGGACGAGCGGCGTCGGCAGGCCCGGCAGGCTCCACTGCGTCGTCGCGCGCAGCCATTCGGGCGCCGCACCGCCCGGCGCAGGCTGCAGCGAATAGCCGATGCCGTACCAGATGAACGAGGCGCCGAGCGTCACCACGATCGCCGGGACGCCGCGCAGGCGGATCAGGAGCGCCATGAGCGCATAGCCGCCGAGCCCGGCGACCAGCGCGCCGAGCCCGAGGATCGGCGCGGTGACCAGCAACGTCGCGCTTACGACGTTGACCAGTCCGGCGAAGGCGCCGACGCCGAGGTCGATCTCGCTGCCGCCGACGACGAACATCTGCGCCAGCGCGATCAGCGTCAGCGCCACCGCCGGCCCGAGCAGCAGGTCCAGCCCGAAGGCGCTTGCCACGAGCGGGTTCAGCGCGACGAGCGCGGCGAGAACGAGGACCAGTCCGAGGATGGCGGCGTTGCCGAGCGCCAATCTGGCGAGACGCAGGCCGCCTGCGGTACGCCGCCCGGTGTCGGCGGTGTGCGCCTCGCGGCCGGCGAAGGCCAGCGAGAGCACCCGCTCCTCGGCGATGTCGGCGCCGCGGAGTTCGGCCGTGATGCGGCCGCCGGCCATCACCAGCACGCGGTCGCACTCGGCGAACTCGGCGTCCTCGGTCGTGTGCCAGATCACCAGCTTGCCTGCGTCGGCGCAGTCGCGGGCGAGGTCGTAGAAGCGCCGCTTGGTGGCGATGTCGACGCCGCGGGTCGGGTCCTCGAGGATGAGGATGCGGGCGTCTGTCGCCAGCGCCCGCGCGGCGAGCGCCTTCTGCTGGTTGCCGCCGCTGAGTTCGAGAATGTTCGACCCGAGGCGGCCGACGTCGAGATCGATCGCCGCGGCGTGCCGACCGGAGGCCGCGGTCTCGGCGGCAGGCGAGATCCACGCGAGGCCGGAGCGTTGGGCGACGCGGCCTATCGAGACGTTGCTCGCGACCGGCCAGAGCGGGAAGATGCCCTCGGCGGCGCGGTCGCCCGCGACATATGCGGCGGGCGCGCGCCGCACGACGTCCTTGTCGCCGGCGCGGGCGCGGAAGAGCCGCTCGAGCAGCGGTTTCTGGCCGTCGCCCTCGAGGCCGGCCAAGCCTACGATCTCGCCGGCGACGAGGGTCACGTCGGCGCCGAGGGACGCCGTGAGTTCGCCGCCGAGCCGCGCCAGCTCTTCGCCGCTCTCGGTCCTGCGGCGTGTCGGACGCTCGCCCGGGCCGACGCCGCCACCCATCGCCTGCACGAGATCGCGCTCTTTGACCTCCGCCCCCGGGGCATCGAGGATCTCGCGGCCGTTGCGCATCACGAAGACCCGGTCGGCGACGTCGAGCACCTCCCCGAGCTTGTGGCTGATGAAGATCACGGCGATGCCTTCGGCTGCGCGGTCCCTCACATGCGCGCGCAGCTGGCGGCTGCGCATGGCATCCAGCGAGGAGGTCGGCTCGTCCAGGATCAGGAGACGCAGTCCCGGCGCCGCGGCGGCGCGCGCGATCTCGACCATCTGGCGCTGTCCGATCGGCAGCATTCCGACGCCACGGTCGGGCGGCACGCCCGACTGCGGGAACACGTCATCGAGACCGGATCGCGCCAGGTCGCGGTAACGCGCTCGCCAGCGGAGGCCGCGTTCGCGCCGGGGCTGCTCGATGTAGAAGTTCTCCGCGACCGTCAGGTTCGGGCAGAGCGACAGTTCCTGCCAGACGATGCGCACACCGGCGACGTGGGCGGCGTGCGGGGTGTAGCGCCCGAGGTCGACCTCCTGCCCGGCGATCAGGACCCGACCGTCATCGGGTTCGGTGGCACCGCTCAGAACCCGCATCAAGGTGCTCTTGCCGGCTCCGTTGGCGCCGACGAGGCCGAGGACTTCGCCGGCCCGGATCCCGAGGCTTAGCCCATCGACCGCCAGCGTCGGGCCGTAGGCGACCCGGATGCGTTCCAGCGCCGCGACCGTGCCGCCGCCGTCCGCGGCGGCTGCGTCCCGCCGCGGCCCGGGGTCGTGGCGCATGGACGGCGGGTCAGCTGCCGCCGCCGGCAAGCAGGTTCTCGTCCACCCACTCCTGCGTGTAGGTCGGGCTGACGATCCGGCCTTGCGGCATGTCGGCGTAGTCGGCGAGGTTCGCCTCCTCGACGACGGCCACGGGCATCGTCATCTCCTGCGGCACCTCCGCGCCCTGCGCGAGCGTCAACGCCACCCAGAACGCGGCGCCGCCGATGCCGGGCGTGGAGTTCATCGACGTCGTGGTGTAGCCCGAGGCCTCGTTCTGAGCCGCCCACCACCGGATGAAGTCCGCGCTGCCGCCGCCCTCGATGACCGGCATGTCGCCCTCGTATTCACCTCCGTACTGCTCGAAGGCCTGCGCGATGCCATAGTCGTCCGACCCGCCCTGGGCGAGCACCGCGTCGATCTTGGGCAGGCTCGGCAGGACGTTGGCGATGGCGGACTGCGCCACCGGTGCCGTCGCCTGGCCGTAGACCGTGGCCGCAACGTTGACGTCGGGATGCTGCTCGAGCACCGCCATCTGCGCCGAATGCATCTCCTCGTCCGGGCCCGACCCCTTCACGCCCCGCACGACGATGACGTTGCCGGCGTCCCCGATCAGATCGAGCGTCGCCTGGGCCTGCTGGGTCTTGTACTCGGTAAAATCGAAACCGAGCGTGTGGGCGCAATCGGCGGTCAGAAGCGAGTCGAAGGCCAGCACCTCGATCCCCGCCTCGCAGGCCTTCGATACGACGTCGTTCAGCGCCGTTTCGGACGCGGCGTTGATCGCGATGGCGTCGACGCCGCGCAGGATCAGGTCGGCGAGCTGGCTCTGCTGCTGCGGCACGCTGCCGTCGCCGTTCAAGACGATGTAGTCCTCGATCAGGCCCTGCTCCCTGGCGGTCTCGGCCGCCTCGTTGAAGGCGTCGACCATCTGCCGGCGCCAGTCGTTTCCGTAGAACGAGTTCGACAGCGCGATCACGGGCTTGTCCTGCGCCAGGGCCGGCGCCGCCGCACCCGCGGCCAACGCCGCCGCGACGCCCGCAGCGATCACTTTCCCTAATGCCATGTTCTTTCCTCCCTTGGTCCTCGTCGCGAGACGCGTGTCGCGCCTCTGGCGACCGTTTTCAGAAATGAGTATACCAGTTGCGGGGATCGGTCAATTTCGACGCGCGACCTCGCCGGATGGGGAGAAGGCCATCGAGAAGCGCCAAGTTCAGCGGCAGAAGCTTTCCGACGCCGTGCTGGAGCAGCTCCTGACGTCGATCAAGGATGGCAGCCTGCAGCCGGGCGACGCGATGCCGTCGGAGCGGGCGCTGATGGAGGAGTTGGGCGTCGGCCGCCCCGCGGTGCGGGAGGCGATGCAGTCGCTGGCGCGCATGGGCCTGATCCAGATACGCCACGGCGGCCGGGCGCGGGTCAGCGAGCCTTCGTTCGGGCAGATGACCGAGCAGATGGGCGAGACGATGCGGCACATGCTGGTGCACTCGCCGGCGAGCCTCGAGCACCTGAAGGAGGCTCGGGCCACCTTCGAATGCGAGATGGCCCGCATTGCCGCGCGACGCCGAACGCTTGCGGACGTGACGCGGCTCCGCCAGATTCTCGGCGAGCAGGAGGCGGCGCTGCCCGATCCGCCGCGGTTTCGCATGCTCGACGGACGCTTCCACCGCGAGCTCGCGGCGGTCAGCGGCAACCCGATCTGGCCCGCGGTCTCCGAGGCGGTGTTCGGCTGGCTGTCGCAGTTCCACGTCGATCTGGTCGCGGTGCCGGGCCTCGAGCGGCTGACGCTCGCGGAACACACCGAGATCACCGACGCGATCGAGTCCCGCGCGCCCGAGGCCGCCGGCCGGGCGATGGCCGACCATCTCAATCGCGCCAACGAACTCTATCGCCGGGCCAACCTCACGGCGACCTGAACGGCCAGCGACGCCTTGCCAGGATCCTGAGACTGGTATAACCACTTAGGCGATGCTGCGGCCGGGGATGTATGCCACGCCTGGCCCTTGGGGGAGGGAAAACTGGACAGCGCCACCACCTCGGAATTCGCGGTCGCGCGCTATGGCACCGACGAAGCGCCGCCGGTTCCGCGCCGGCTGCAGGTCGGGGGCCTCTCGCTGTCTCTCGACGCCGGCGCCGTGCGCCACGTCGCGCTGAACGGGATCGAGGTGGTGCGCGGCATCGACTATCCGGTGCGGGACGCGGACTGGGCGACGCTGCCCAGTGCGGACTTGGTCGACGATCTGCAGGAGACTGCGGACGGCGCGACCTGGCGGCGCGACTTCAGCGTGGCGGACGCCTTCACCGGGCGCCTGTCGATGGCGGCCCGCGGCGACGCCGGGGGAGCGCGGCTCGACCTCGACCTCAGGCTGGAGGCCTCGCGGGACGTGTCGGTCAACCGCGCCGGCTTCGTCGTGCTGCACCCGCTCCGGGACGTCTTCGGGGAGGGGCTCCGCGTGCGGCATCCGGACGGCTCGACCAGCGCCGCGGCGTTCCCCGCGCGGATCTCGCCCGGCCAGCCGGTCTTCGACATCGCCGGGCTGTCGCATCGGGTCGGACCGGTTTCGGTCGAGATCGATTTCGCGGGCGACGTCTTCGAGATGGAGGATCAGCGCAACTGGACCGACGCCTCGTACAAGACCTACTGCCGGCCGCTCGAGAGGCCCCGGCCCTTCGCGTTGGCAGCGGGGGAGGCGATCACCCAGCGCATCGTGGTCCGGATGAGCGGTCCGGCGAGGACGGCGGCAAGCGCAGCGGAGACGCCGGCCGTGCGGGCGCCTTTGCCGCAACTGGGGCTGACGCTCGACGAGGCTATCGCGCCGCTCTCGCCGGAGGCGTGGGAGGCGGTACGGCAGATCCCGTTCGCCGAGGTCCAGGTCCGGCTGCGCCCGGGCGAACGGGCGCCGCTCGCGGCGGCCCGCCGTACCGGCCTTCCGGTGGCGCTGGAAGTGGTCCTGCCCGAGCGCGCGGATCCTGACGACGGCCTCGAGCGGATCGTGGCGGATTGCCGAACGCTCGGCGTCGTGCCGGCGCGGGTCATGGCGCTCCCGGAGCCATATCTCTCCAGCATCCAGCCGCAGGGGCCCTGGCCGGACGGCCCGGGGCCGCATGACGTCGCGCGCGCCGCCCGCACGGCCTTTCCCCGTGCCGGGATCGGCGGCGGCGTCCTGACGAACTTCACCGAGTTCAACCGCTGCCCGCCTGATTTTCCGAGCGACTACGTCTCGTTCGGCACCACGGCGATCGTGCACGCCGCCGACGACGTCTCGGTGCTCGAGACCTTGGAGGCGCTGCCGCACGTCTTCGCCACCGCCCGGGCACATGCGGGGGATCGGCCACTCCGGCTCGGGCTCGTGACTATCGGGATGCGCTCGAATCCCTACGGCGCCGCGCTGGTCGACAATCCCCGTCGCGAGCGGCTTGCCATGGCGATGGCCGACCCGCGCCAGCGCGGGCTCTTCGCGGCGGCTTTCGCGGTCGGCGCTGTCGCCGCGGCGGCGGCGGGCGGCGTGCTGAGCCTTGCCCCGGGTATGGCGTCGGGTCCGCTTGGCCTCTCGGACGACGCCTGCGCGGCGACGCCGCTCTACCACGTGGTGCGGGCGCTCGGGCATCTCTCTGGCGCCGAGGTCGAAATCGCCGGTCACAATCCGGGCGGTCTTGTGGCGATACGCGCCGCGGGTCGCGACGGCCTCCGCGGCGCCGTCGCGAACCTCGGGGGGGCGGCTGCCGACCTGCACCTCGAGGGAGAGCGGGCGGCACTCCTGAACCCGGCTACGGTCCGCGTCGCGCGCGCCCGCGACTGGCTTGACGACGCCCCGCGATCGGGCGGGCGCGCGACGCTCGAGCCGCTCGACGTCGCCATCCTGTTCGGCGGGGCGGCATGAGCTTTCGCGGAGTGCTGATCGGATGCGGCTTCTTCGCCCGCAATCACATGCATGGCTGGGCCGAAGCGGACGGCGCCGGCATCGTCGCCGTCTGCGACCTCGACCGCGGCAAGGCCGAGGCGATGGCGGCCGAGTTCGACGCCACTCCCTATACCGACGCCGCCGAGATGCTCGCGACGGAGCGGCCGGACTTCGCCGACGTGGCCACCACGGTCGAGTCTCACCGGCACCTCGTGGAGCTCTGTCTCGGCCATGGCGCGGTCACGATCTGCCAGAAGCCCTTCGCCGAGACGCTGGAAGACGCCCGGGCGATGGTCGCGGCGGCCGAGGCGGCCGAGCGCCCGCTCCTCGTCCACGAGAACTTCCGCTGGCAACGCCCGCTGATCGCGCTGCAGCGCCGGATCGAAGACGGCGCCATCGGCCGGCCGGCCTTCGCCCGGCTGTTGTTCCGCCACGGCTTCGACGTCTACGCCAACCAGCCGTACCTCGCGCAGACGGAGCGCTTCGCGCTGATGGATGTCGGGCTGCACCTTTTCGACGTCGCGCGCTTCCTGCTCGGCGACGCCCGGGACGTGCATTGCCGCACACAGAGCCTCCGGCCCGGCATTGCGGGCGAGGACGCGTTCATCGCCACCCTCGGTCACGAGAGCGGCGCGGTCTGCAGCGTCGAATGCAGCTTCTCTTCCCGGATCGAGCCCGAGCCCTTTCCGCAGACCTTGGCCTGGGTCGAGGGCGACGCCGGCACCCTCGAGCTCGCATTCGACTATCGCTTGCGCCTGCATCGCGACGGCGTCGTCGAGGAGGTGCGGGTCGAGCCCCCGGTGCCGGACTGGGGCGAACGGCCCTGGCACGTCGTGCAGGATTCCGTCGCCGCCTTCGAGCGCCATGTCGTCGAGGTCCTGCGGGACGGGGCGGAACCTCGGCCGTCGGGCGCGCACAACCTCGGCACCTTGGCGATGGCGCTGGCCGCCTACCGATCCGCCGAGACCGGCGGGACCGTGCCCGTCGACGCCGTGACGGGAGGCGTCGGATGAGCGGGCGGATCGAGGCGGACTACCTGATCGAGACGGCCTATTCGCCCGAGGAGGCCGCGGCGGTGATGGCGGGCGAGCAGTCCTCGGGCACCTTCGTCCCGGTTCCGGGAGAGACGGAGGCGCTCAAGGCCCGTGCGGCCGCCGCCGTCGAAGGGATCGAGGTGCTGGGCGAGGTCGCGGCGCCGTCGCTGCCCGGCGCCGGGCGGCCGGATGGCTCCCATCGTCAGGCTCGTGTCACGCTCTCGTGGCCGCTCGGCAATCTCGGGCCGTCGCTGCCGAACCTGCTGGCCACGGTCGCGGGCAACCTCTTCGAGCTGAAACAGTTGTCGGGCCTGCGCCTGCTCGACCTTCGCCTGCCGCGCGCCTTCGCCGAGGCCAACCCCGGCCCGGCCTTCGGCGTCGAGGGGACGCGGAACCTTTCGGGCGTCGAGGGCCGGCCGTTGATCGGCACCATCGTCAAGCCCAGTGTCGGCTTCACGCCCGACGAGACCGCTGATCTGGTGGCGACGCTTTGCGCGGCCG
>CAYMRW010000017.1:0-1626 GCA_964392825.1 uncultured Rhodobacterales bacterium | reverse complement strand
GTCGGCTTCACGCCCGACGAGACCGCTGATCTGGTGGCGACGCTTTGCGCGGCCGGGATCGATTTCATCAAGGACGACGAGCTTCAGGCGGACGGTCCGCTCTGTCCCTTCGAGGCGCGCGCCCGTGCCGTGATGCGGGTGATCGCCGCGCATGCCGAGCGCACCGGCAAGATGGTCATGTACGCCTTCAACCTGACCGGCGAGGTGGACGAGATGCGCCGCCGCCACGACCTCGTCGCGGACCTCGGCGGCACCTGCGTGATGGCGAGCCTGAACTCCATCGGGCTGACCGGACTCCTGGCGCTCCGGCGGCACGCGCGGCTGCCGATCCACGCCCATCGCAACGGCTGGGGGGCGCTGTCGCGGCATCCGTCGCTGGGGTTCTCCTACGTCGCCTGGTCGAAGCTCTGGCGGCTCGCGGGGGCCGACCACATGCACGTCAACGGCCTGCAGAACAAGTTCTGCGAGCCGGACGAGAGCGTCGTGGCCTCGGCGCGGTCCTGCCTGACGCCGATGTGGGACGACGCGCCCTGCACGGCGATGCCCGTCTTTTCGTCGGGGCAGTCGGCGAAGCAGGCGCCGGGGACCTGGGCGGCGCTGGGTTCCGCCGATCTGATCTACGCGGCGGGCGGCGGGATCATGGGGCACCCCGACGGCCCGGCCGCGGGCGTCGCCAGCCTGCGCGAGGCGTGGGAGGCGGCGATCGCGGGCGAGGACCTTGTGGCCTACGCGCGAACGCGCCCGGCCCTCGCGGCCGCGATCGGAGCCTACGCGTGAGCGATCCGGGGCGACACGAAGCCGACCCGCCGCTCTCGAGCGACGGCGGCGTCAGAAGCAGACGGCGCGCTGCCGCCGGGCGCGGCTCCAGCCGCCCACCCGTCGTGCCCTACGGCGGCGCGGGGCGGCCCCGATGATCTTGCCCGAGGGGCCGCTGGTCGCCTGGTACGGCGATGACTTCACCGGTTCGGCGGCCGTGATGGAGGTGCTGACCTTCGCAGGCCTGCCGGCCGTCCTGTTCTTCGCCCCGCCGACGCCGGAGCGCCTGGCTCGGTTCCCGGCGCAACGGGGCGTCGGCATCGCGGGCGACGCGCGGTCTCGCGGGCCCGACTGGATGGCCGAACATCTGCCGCGCGTCTTCGCCGCGCTGCGCGCGACCGGGGCACCGATCCTGCACTACAAGGTCTGCTCGACGCTCGACAGCGCGCCGCACGTCGGGTCGATCGGCGCTGCGGCCGACCTGGCGCTCGCGCCCGAGGACTGGGCGCCGCTCCTGGTGGCTGCGCCGGAGATCGGGCGCTGGCAGGCGTTCGGCACGCTCTTCGCGGCCGCGGGTCGCGAGGTGCACCGGCTGGACCGGCACCCGACGATGTCGGTGCATCCGATCACGCCGATGGACGAGGCCGACGTCCGCCGTCATCTCGAGCGGCAGACCGCGCGCCGGGTCGGCCTCGTGGACGTGCGCAGCCTCAAGGCCGGGCTCGGCCTCGACGCACTGCAGGCCGAGCGCGACGCCGGTCGGTCGATCGTCGCACTCGACGCCGTCGATGACGATACGCTCGCGGCGGCGGGTCGGCTGATCTGGGAAGCCGCCCGGTCGCGCCGGGTCGCCTTCGGCCGCCGCGACGA